>NZ_JAAHIE010000749.1:0-2984 GCF_010671945.1 Moorena sp. SIO4E2 | reverse complement strand
TTATGACAGCTGGGATGAATTCAGATCCCCCCAGAGGTCAAAACCTCGCCAGCACCATCGTGCTGGTAGTGGCTTGGCTTTTGGGGAATATCTGGGCACTGCAATGGCTATTTGAGTCATTTAAGTACGCATCACTGCTAAATCTGATGCTAATCGGTGTTGTGCTCATGGCTTGTTTGGTACAGCTATGGCGCGATCGCTTAATTGTAAATGTGTCAGCAACTCCCACCTTAAGACTCTATCCACTGTTGCTAATGTTAGGGTCTGGGATTAGTGCGATCGCATTCAGGTGGTTGGTGTATATCCCACAACTCAATTTACTCAAGAAGCCTTGGGGTCATCGGTGGTAAGTGTGGCGGATGGCTATCAAAACATCCGGGAACGTGAGAACCCTGTGTCTAATGACCGGGGATGAAACGGACGCGACGGGGTTCACCCCGCCGTGTCCCTCTTAAGCTTTGTCTATCTCACTCCTGATCCAGCGCTCAAGAAACTCCCCCACACTACTTCCAGAGTCTTTGGCTGAAAGCTGTAACCACTTCCAGGCGGTATCGGTCAAAAAGACGCCGTGCTGCTTTTTTAGTTCATCGTAATAGACTGGTATTCCTCTCATTCGTTTTTTAGTTTTTCGATCTTCAGTACTTGACATTGTCTAGAACCCTAAAGTATACTAATAATAATCTAGCAAGACAAGGAGTTGATGTCATATATATAGGACGATTCCAGTAAAGGCGACTTTTTCAGATGAAGAGAAAGGTTTTTGGTTGTTTCAATGCCGACAAGCAAACAGCTTAATAAATTGCGCTATTTATTATGTAAAAAACAAGCATTATGATTGGTTGCGCGAACAACCTGAAGCCTACAACACTTATTGGCGTGACGACACCCTCAAGTTTGGCTGGAAGACTTATAAATGTGCGGTAAGATATCCTGAATTAGACAAAGCTCTCAAGATGAGTCCACACTATAAGGCTATGGCTGCTCAGTCAGCTCAACAGACCTTAAAGTCAGTGGGAGAGTCTTTAACTGGTTACAACCAATTAGTTAGTAAATACTACAAAGGAGAAGTTGATAGGCCAAGGCTTCCTAGGTATCGCAAAAAAGGAGGATTGGCTGCTGTTACTTTTCCTAGACAGGCTCTTACCTACAAACAAGGCTTGTTCTACCCATCGGTTAGCAAAGAATCTAAACCCGAATTAATTTGTGACGTAGTCTTAGATCCACCAGCCTTTGTTGACCCAGATTGGGTTAAAGAGGTAACCGTTCGACCATATTTAGGGCAGCTATGGATCAATTGGGTTATAGACGATGAGAAGCAACCAGTAGAAAACAACCCAAATCTTGATTATTCTCAAGCATGGAGCTTCGATCATGGTGGGGATAATTGGCTAACCGGCGTCTCAACTCATGGGAAGAGTTTAATCATTGACGGTCGAAAGCTGAAGTCAATGAACCAGGGTTATGCTCGCCTGGTCGCAAAGTATAAAACAGGAAAACCTGAGTTCTATTGGGATAGCAAGCTTGATCGGGTGCAGCGGAAACGAAATAACCAAATGCGGGATGCAGTCAACAAAACCGCTCGCTTTATTATTAACCGCTGCCTCAGCGATCGCATTGGAAATATTGTGATTGGATGGAATGAGCGGCAAAAAGATTCGATCAATATGGGTCGCAGAGGTAATCAAAACTTTGTGGCAATCCCCACGAAGAGGTTGATTCAAAGACTGAAACAAATGTGCCCTGAATATGGCATTAAGTTGACAGTAACCGAAGAGTCTTATACGAGTAAGGCGTCGTACTTAGACGAAGATCCATTACCTAAGCACGGTGAAAAACCCAGTGGATGGCAACCTTCGGGAAAAAGAGTAAGACGTGGACTCTACAAGACTGCAAAAGGATACCTAGTTAACGCAGACTGCAACGGCGCAGGAAATATTACTAGGAAAGTAGCCAAACAGTTAGGTCTCGATCTAACCAAGATGGGTAGGGGAGCTTTGACACTCCCACATCGTTATGACATTTTTAAGTATCTTAAAAAATCATACCGAATGAGCTGTGTTCGCGAAGCGTCGCCTTTGGCCGTAGGCCACGCTGCGCGAACGGCGATAGTCGCACGGGAAAACCGCTGCGACTTCACAACCTCATAGAATCCCCCGTGTTTCAACCGGGGGAGATGTCAAGACATTGTCAGTCCCTATTCATCCATGATTGTGCTGGTGAATGATGAGCAACGAAGGATGCTCAAAGAAGCAGAAGCGTCGAGCGATCGCTTTGACCGAGAGGTGGAAACTGGGGAAGAACAGTTGAATCAGCCGTCTAATCCCTTTACTGTTTCCGGTGTTCCTGAACCAGAGGTATGGATGTTGATTTTGATCAGTGCGATCGCACTTTTGATTATTAGCAAACGACAAAAAATTACCGTTGACGGTTAACGCTCAATAGTTGTCAATTATTTCATCAATTAGCAAGTGGCGTAGGGTGTGTTAGGGGCGGGATCGGCCTGATTTTATCGGTTCCCAGTGTTAAAAAACCGAGCCCCGTAACGCACCACCCCCTCTTTGCCCTTTTTACTTTTTCAGACAACACGAGCCAAAATCTCTCCAGCAACTCGCTCCCCTGATTCCAACGCTGATTCCATTCCAGGAGATGCGATCGCAGTATGTTCCCCAGCAAAGTGAATTCGATTCCAGGGTTTAGCCATCTTGTCCTGAAATCCGCGAATTTGTCCGGGGGCAAAGTGAGCATAAGCTCCCTGAGCATAAGGATCACTACCCCAGGAAACCACACGGGCTATCTCCACATTACTTTCAGTAGCAGGGCGAATTCGCTTCAGTTCAGCCTTGACACGACCACCAATGCGATCGCGTGCTTCCAATACCGTTACCGAAATCCCCTTTGCCTCTAATAGCAACGCGCTATATAAACCGGAAAGACCAGCACCGATCACCACTACTGAGGTGGGCTTAATCGAAGCAGATGCAGCA
>NZ_JAAHIE010000748.1:0-2991 GCF_010671945.1 Moorena sp. SIO4E2 | reverse complement strand
TAGTTTGCCGATAATCCATGGTATCGCTAAGGTCATCACTTTCTCCCGCAGGGCTTAGATCTAGCCACATGGTCAGGTCTACTTCAAACCACTGTCCTAGGGTCTGTTCTTCGGGTAGGTAGCCAGTGTAGCCGTAGCAGCGAATATTGCTTAGTTTAATACAGTCCATCATTATGTCAAGTTTTCCCTCATCTATGCTTTATCACCAAGGTAAACGATTGTCCTTAGCGCTACTACTTTGGGTTAATCGCTTTTCAAAGCTAATGTTTAAAAATTAGAATTGCTGGAGTCTTTTACCAGAATTGTTGTCTCAATTCAACCCCTAGCATACAAAGATATCTCTTGCTTGGCTTTCACGCTTCGCTCTATTGGTGCGCGTTCACGCTTGTCGGTAAACCCGACCGGGGTCGCACCGCTGCGTAAGTCCGCTCCTTTATTAGATTTCTACTCAAGCAATCCATGACCAGGGATTTGTGTTTAACAGTTCTAGTCTGTTCCAGTCTCTAAGGATACTGCTGGAGAAAGGGGTTTACCGATTTGGGGTTCGGTACCTGTAACTATACGCTGAATGTTACTGCGGTGACGGATGATGACATATATGCCAGCAGCAATACCAAATAACTCGTAGGCAAGAGGAGCTTTAGTAAGGTACATCAGCAGGGAAACAGCGATCGCACCAGCAATGGAACTGAGAGAGACAATACGAGAAATTGCCAAGACTACTGCAAATACACCTAAGGTTCCTAAGCCTACAGGCCAAGACATGGTGAAGATAACACCTATACTGGTGGCAACGGATTTACCTCCGGTGAAGTTTAGCCAAATGGATTTACTATGACCAAAGATAGCAGCAAATGCAGCCAATGCCACTAACCAGGGTTGCCAGGTTTCAGGCAGTAGGGAAACGTCTGTCAGGGTATAAAAGCCATTGACTAGACTAATAGCCGCTACTCCTTTCAAGGCATCAATCAGTAATACCACCACTGCTGGTCCTTTGCCCACAGTTCTCAATATATTGGTGGCACCAGTTGATCCAGAGCCATGCTCGCGAATATCAATATCTTTAAGCCAGCGTCCTGCTAGGTAACCAGTAGGCAGGGAACCTAATAAATAGGCTGAGATGACTAGTAGCCCACTCCAAGTTAAGTTAAGTACCATTGGTGTCATGTTGAAGATTGTGACAAGATCCGGCAAGAATTCCCCGATCACCACCGCGACGGGTAGCTCGGCTGTAACATTGCTAACTGTTTTGATGTAAAGCGCAAGTCGGGGAAACCCCCGTCGGAGCAACTACATCGATTTTTTAGTTCGCTGAACCTCCTGATTGGCAGCAGTTTCGCGCCTGTTTTGCTAAAATTAAACCCAGTCAACCAAGTAATTCAATAATCGTCGTAAGTATACATCTGCCGAGGATCAGGTGCAAAAGCCAACCATAGGGGAAATTGCAATAATGACAAACTGATCTTATCTTCGGTTTCGTCAACAATGATTAACGCTAACTTATCCCGCTTGATCAGTCGTTCCGCTTTTTGAACCAGGGCTATTGGATCTTCAAATAGAACAACTCCCCGTTCTGGACCAAAATCACTGCGGGAGATTCCGAGACAGTCCTGTAATCCTCTACGCCATTCTCCCAGTCGTTCTGGGGTGTTGGCCAGCACAAGAGTACTTAGGCGATTGTCATACAGTGTCCGCAACACGGATATAACCGCTGAGGCAATTAAAACATTTTGTAAGCGGCTCCCCATAGTTTGGAGGGCACCACGACCACCTTGGGAAAAAAACCACTGAGACACTTTTTCAGCGTGAATTGGCTCAAAGGTACGACGCAGTTGCCAGGGAGGACCATAATAATCTGGCATTTTTCGATATTGATCCAACAGCTGACGAATCTGTCGGACTTCCTCTTTAAATGCTTGTTCGGCAAATTTTGGGTTGCCTCTGGTCGGGGGTGGTGGTGCTTCTTCTAATTCTGACCGTGGTGCTTCGGTTGGTGGCTGGGAGAGTTCCAGTTGCTCAGCAGCAGCAGCTAGGTCTTGTAAAGAGCCAACCAAATAATCTTTAAAGCCTTGAACCCGAATGGCTAGCTCTTGAGATACACCCGCAAAACTGGTGCGCATTTCTTCACGAATGCGTTCCCGGCGGCGTTCTAGTTGCTCAATAGAAATTTGCAACTTTTGCTTGCGTTGCTCCAGTTCGGTCAGACCTTCAAGTACCATCCGCTCTACAACTGCTTCGGTGCTTCCCAATTCCTTTGAAACCAGTGACTGTTGATGGTTTTGCAGAGCGGCAATTCTCTGTCTCAACTCCTGTTCTTTTTGCTCCAGTTCAGCCACAGTTTGAGCTAAGCTAGCCATTTTTTTGGCTTGATCTGAAGACTGGCCTAGTTGAATTTCACTAACTTTATCCTCCTGCAGCGGCTCATTCGACTGTGTTGGTTTAGCTTTGTCATGGTCTGATAGGGTCAGAGAAATGGGAGGAAGGTCGGGAGCTTGAGAGTTATCCCTAGGAGTAGCCCTATCCTGATCTGGCCAATTTGACTCCTGTGAATTATCTAATCCCTTAACTGCTTGGTTGTTATCTTGCTCTTGTTCTGGGTTTTGTGGGTCTTCGGAATTCATTTAAACTGGTTTATTAATAACTTATTCATTAAATACCTAACCTCTACTCTATAATTTGAGGTATGTCAGTTATCCTTTAGGGAAGCGTTCTTCTAGGCAAGTTCGTAGCAGCTTTGGGTCAAATATAATTGGTAGAAAGTGAATGCTTTTGACTTCTGAAAAATAAAACAAAATCGGTACTGATCTCCAGAAGATTTCCCAATTTTGCCATTCTTGATAAGGAAAACGCCGGATCAGGGTCTCGGAGCGATAAATATCCAAGGCGGTTTCAGTAAATTGCAGGCGTATAGTTATGGCTTGAAACAACAAGAATAAGCCCAACAACGCGATCGGCGAAGCCGCGCCAAAGGCGATCGCCTTTGGCGCGGCT
>NZ_JAAHIE010000747.1:0-2994 GCF_010671945.1 Moorena sp. SIO4E2 | reverse complement strand
AGACTATAACATTATTAGCCGTTCATTGGGATCAACTAGTTTTAAACAATCCTATCAACAAGCTGAAGAAGGACATCTGGGTAAAGTTTTTACAACCTGTTTGAAGTATGCAGAATACAAAGATAATATTAACAATCCCGAAAACCAGAAAACTGAAAAAGCTATTAACCAAAAAAAATCAAAAATAAGTACCATTAAACGGGCTAATAACACCATTCGTGAACAATATGATTCCACACTCTTAGAAAAAATTGCCGGTCAATCTCGTCAGCAATCAATTAATCAAGTCAGTGCTGAACAAGCCAAACAAAAGTTAGAGCAAAATAATCGTAATATTTCTAGACTTCAACAGGAAATTAATAATCTTAAAAATGAACTACTTTCCAGACCGGAAAGTGTTAGTTTTATAGATTTTATTAAGGATGAGAATAAATTTAAGACAATCCGCAAAAACTATCAACAGGCATCTTTCTGGTATCCAAGTATCCAATTTGCTTTTCAATCGCTCTTTCTGCTGCCGCTGATTTTTATCGCCCTATCCATTCATAAATTTACTCAACGAAGAGGATATGGACTGATCGCGCTGATTAGCTGGCATTTGCTGGTAATATTTTTTATACCCCTAATCTTTAGAATCTTTGAGTTCCTTCAAGTTGGCGCTATCTTTCAATTTATCTTTGATATAATTAGTGAAATTTTCGGCAGGTTACTTTTCCTAGTCAGTTATGTTTATATCTTGTTTATTCCATTGATTGGTTTTGGAATTATCAAGTTTTTTCAAAAAATTGTATTTAATCCTAAACTTCAGGCAGCTAGCAGAGTCAAAAAATTACTCTGCATCAATTGTGCCAAGAAAATTAAACCCGATGATCACTACTGTCCCCACTGCGGTTATTATCAATATGTTGAATGCCAAAGTTGCCACAATATTACTTACAAATATTTACCTTACTGTAAACATTGTGGCGCTTGCCAAGATTCCGTAGTAGATTAAGGCTATTTCTCAGGGATTAGATCATGTCCGGTTGAATAGTTACACAAGGCGCGAAAGGAAGGCAGAGGGAAGAAGGAAGAAGGGAGAAGTAAAGGAGTAAGGTTTCAAGGGTAATGGTGTTTTATGAGTAATTATCCTGATATAATATTAAATATTGAAACAGGGAACAGGGAGCAGGGAGAATTGTCTACTCCCAACTCCCAACTCCCAACTCCCAACTCCCAACTCCCAACTCCCAACTCCCAACTCCCAACTCCCAACTCTTTTCCTTGATTGGGAAGATAATGTGAGCTATGAAAATCAAACTTATTATGAATTAATGCAAATAAAGAGTTTGCTTAAATTTATTAAAGAAATCTGGACAGCAGAAAATTTTCTGCCAGAATAGTAATATTCCTATCACTCAGCAACGGGAGATCTGACAGTGAAATATGAAATTCGCTACAAGCCGGCCTTTGCAGCAATTTTTGTCACTCTCGATCCTGGTGAGAGTATCACTGCTGAGGCAGGGGCAATGACCAGTATGGATGCTCAGCTTACCATGAAAACTCAATTTTCTGGTGGCTTCTTCTCTGGCTTGCTCAAGAAATTCTTTGGTGGAGAGTCTTTATTAGTCAATACCTTTAGCAATCAGACTCAGCAACCATTGAACCTAGTTCTTACTCAGTCCATAATTGGCGATATTGCTGGTGTGGAATTAGGAGAACGCAGTCTGTGTTTTCAACCCGGTGCTTATATTTGCCATACTACTGGGGTTAAGCTGGGTGTTCGGTGGGCAGGTTTTAAGAGTTGGTTTTCTGGTGAAGGACTATTTAAACTGAAAGTCAGTGGTAAGGGCACAGTTTTCTTTGGTGCTTATGGTGGTCTTACTCGCAAGGACATTAATGGGGAATTTATTGTTGATACTGGTCATTTAGTGGCCTATGAACCAGGAATTATGATGAATATTGGGTTAGCTGGTGGCTTGTTGGGGTCTGTAACTTCTGGAGAAGGCTTTGTGAATCGGCTCAGGGGTCAGGGTGAGATTTATCTACAGTCTCGTAGTGTTGATGGTTTAGTCAAGTATTTACGTCCTAAGGTTTAGCTTCCTAATCCTTTACTATACCGTAGCCAAACCACTACATCTTTAACACTATCCTTCCTAAATTTCGTTATAAAAATGGAAATAGAACTATTACATCAACCAGATAGTGCGATCGCTCGCGTTGTTCTGGATGAAAATCAAGAATTCGTGGCAGAAGCAGGCTGTATGATTGCCATGAGTGGCTACATCAATGCCAGCACTACTTTACGACAAGGTAAAGGAGGTGGTATTTTTGGTGGATTAAAACGCTTGGTAGGTGGTGAATCACTGTTTTTAAGTGTTTTTCGCTCTCCTGTTGGTGGTGGCGAAATCTTTCTAGCGCCCAAATTCATAGGTGATATTTTAGTTTATCAAATGAATGGTCAAGAGTTGGTAGTGCAGGCGACTTCTTATCTTGCCAGTGAATCAGGTGTTGATATTGATTTAGGCTTTCAAGGTTTTAAGTCCCTGTTTTCTGGCGAATCAATTTTTTGGTTGACTATTAGTGGTTATGGTTCTGTATTGCTGAACTCATTTGGGGCAATTTATGAAGTACCAGTGGAAGGTGAGTATATCGTTGACACCGGTCATATTGTTGCCTTTGAAAAAAGCCTGAACTTTGAGATTACTAAACCTGGCTCTAGCTGGATTGGTGCTTTTCTAGGTGGAGAAGGGCTGGTTTGCCGATTTAAAGGGCAGGGTAAAGTCTATTGTCAAACCCACAATACTGGTGCTTTTGGTCGGCAAGTTGGTACTCAACTACCACCACGATAATTACCTGGACGGAAATAAAGATTGTTGCTTGAAGTAGGGAGTAGGGAGTCGGGAGTCGGGAGTCGGGAGTCGGGAGTAGGGAGTAGGGAGTCGGGAGTCGGGAGTCGGGAGTAGGGAGTCGGGAGTCGGGAGTCGGGAGTAGAGTTATAGCAGTCGCCAGGGA
>NZ_JAAHIE010000746.1:0-2994 GCF_010671945.1 Moorena sp. SIO4E2 | reverse complement strand
CCTAGGTTCGTTTTTTCCTACGCTTCCTTGCCAGCTTCCTCTCCTTAATTTTGGCAGCAACAATACTGCGGTCAATGGGCAATCCTGCTCTAGGAATTACCTGATATTGTCGCTCGTCTTCTAGATTTTTAAGCTTAGTGTAATCAACCCAGTGGATACAATCTACTGGACAAGTGTCTATCGCTTCTTGTATCACCTCTTCTGGGTCCCCATCTTGCCGAAAAACCCGGGATCTACCGTAGTCGGCTTCCATATAAAACGTATTTCGAGCGACGTGGGCGCAGTGTTTACAGCCAATGCAGGTAATTTCATCAACGTAAACACCTTTTTGTCGCAGAATACCCCCTAGCTCTGGCTCAAAACCAGAACGCTCTGGAGCATCTCGAAAGACACCCCCTAACTCTGGTTCCAAACCCGAACGCTCTGACTCTGGCGTCGGTGAGAACTCAGACATTACGCGCTCCAGCGTTGTACAACTAAACGAATTGAACCATCTTTATTATCTTGTTGCTCAGCAACCTCAAAGCCTTGCTTAGCAGTTTCCTTAATTACTGTGTTGTAAGCGTAACGCTGGGTTACCCGTTGTAGGAAACCATCTACAGACCAAGGCTGTTGCCAATACTGAAAATCAGCAACTAGTTCGTAAGCGTTACCATTCCAACTAAAACCGATGTCGTAGTCATTCTCTTGCTCAATCACTACTTCAGCAGTGCGAGTTTGACCTTGATAACCGCGCACAGGGCTAGGACCAGATTCCCAATCAATCCCTAAGTCATTTAAAGCAGTTTCTAAGGATGAACGGTTACGGATTTGGGTTTTGATAGTGCTGAAATGAGACATTTTTGGTAATAAAACGAATTTACTAACTGGAACACAAATTTACCAATGGCTAACGGTAGCTTGAGTTGTGGCTGTTGCCGACAGTTCAAGCTTTTGGTCGAAGTAATCTGATGTTTTCTCAACAGATACGACTTGTCCTAGCTGAGCTTCAATAGCAGCTGTTACCTCTGCGCAAGAGGCTCCGATGATCCCAGTGACTTTTTCCTGGACTCGACCATCTGGATAAATTACAAACTCTAATGTTTCCATAGTCGCCTTAGTGCTCGGTTTATCCCTAGTTGCAGGTTGTGGCACCGGTTGTTGCACCAGTCCAGGAGTATCTAAATCCTGGATTGATATCACTGATCACTGACCAGTGCTATAGCTGGTTACTAATCAAATGATAATAATTCAGATCATGGCGCAAACAACATTAACATAAGTTTATAGTAAATCGAGTGTTTACTTTAATATTTTGTTAGTTTCTCGTAACTTTTGCTATCAGTCAAGGGGTGGGATAACCCAAAAATGGTTTGTTAACAAGTAAGCTATCAGCTCTCAGCTATCAGCTCTCAGGTATCAGCTATCAGCGATCAGCTCTCAGCTATCAGGTATCAGCTATCAGCGATCAGCTCTCAGCTCTCAGCTCTCAGGTATCAGGTATCAGCTCTGAGCTATCAGCTCTCAGCCAAAAGCCTTGGCCTATATCTGACATCTGTTCGCGTAGCGTGGCCAAAGGCCAACGGCTGACGGCTGACGGCTGACGGCTGACGGCTGACGGCTGACGGCTGACGGCTGATATTAACAAAATGTAGAGAATCTAGGGGACTGGGCAAAGTATGAAGTATGAAGTATGAATTATTAAAGTTCAGCGAGATAGTTTAATAACCGTTATGAGTGAAACGCAAGTCAGAGGTGTAAATAACCCCAAAACCGCTAATCCCAATGGATTAGAGCGAATACGAGTAGGGGTTTTAGGCTTTGGGGGATTAGGTCAAGCCGCTACCAGAGTGTTAGCTCCTAAGGGAGAAATGCTTTGGGTCGCAGCAGCTGACCGGAAAGGTTATGTTTATGACGCAGCTGGGTTAAACCCTGAGCGTTGTATCCAGACCTACCAATCCCAAGGTTCCTTGGGTTATGTAGAACCAGGTGGCACCTTAAGTAGCAAGAGTATCGAAGAGTTAATCCAAAACGCGACAGTAGATGGATATTTCCTAGCACTGCCAAATTTACCCAATACCTTTATGGCATCGGTGGTTAAGCAATTTATTCAATCGGGTTGGCAGGGAGTTTTAGTAGATGCTCTCAAGCGCACTAGTGCTGTAGAACAACTGTTGCAACTGCAAGATGAATTGCAAGCAGCTGGAATTACCTATATGACTGGCTGCGGTGCTACTCCAGGACTATTGACCGCTGCTGCTGCGATCGCATCTCAAAGCTATGCCGAGATTCACAGTGTCAACATTACCTTTGGGGTAGGGATTGCTAACTGGGAAGCCTATCGAGCAACAATTCGAGAAGATATTGCTCACCTTCCTGGTTACGATGTAGAACGAGCCAAAGCCATGAGTGATGCTGAGGTCGAAGCCTTATTAGATCAAACCGATGGCATCATCAGCCTAGAGAATATGGAACATGCTGATGATGTGATGCTGGAACTAGCAGGGATTTGCTCACGCGATCGCGTTTCTGTTGGTGGTGTTGTTGATACCCGCAATCCTAAAAAACCCCTCAGTACCAATGTCCAAATCACAGGTCGCACCTTTGAGGGTAAAATTTCCACTCACACCTTTACCCTTGGTGATGAAACCAGCATGGCTGCTAATGTCTGTGGTCCCGCCTTTGGTTATCTAAAAGCAGGAGTTTCCCTACATCACAAGGGGATTTATGGTCTATTGACTGCTGCTGAAGTCATGCCCCAGTTTGTGAAATAGTCATTGGTTTTAGGGAGTAGGGAGTAGGGAGTAGGGAGTAGGGAACAGTGCGTAGGGTGCGTTAGGGGCGGACTTGCCATGATTTTCCGCTTCTTCGCCCGGGTTGGGATAGTCCGCCCCGTAACGCACCACCTTTGGGCGAGCCCTCTTCTGTCTATAGCTCTAAAAAACGCTATAATAAAATAATTTCCTGATAATTACCCTTAATAAATATCTCCCCATCTCCCAAACTCCCCACCTC
>NZ_JAAHIE010000745.1:0-2998 GCF_010671945.1 Moorena sp. SIO4E2 | reverse complement strand
GATACTTCATGCCAATGAATCTGCTCGCCTTCTGTTGCATAAACTCACACCAGACAGTAAACCATCTAATTTGGTGCCTAAACAAATCTGGCGTATCTGCCAAGCTTTGAAGTACAGTTTTAAGTCCTATCATTCTCAGGCAGTTATTATAGATTCTTATCTTACTACGAGTCAGTCAACTCCTGTTCGGATACGAGTTCGATGGCTCAAATTAGAGTTATCCAAAGAGCCTTTTATTTTAGTCACTCTTGAAGACCAACATCAATCCATTCAAAATCTAGTGCTTGCAGAAGTTTACCACTATGGTTTAACTCCTCGTGAAGCAGAAGTCTGGTTACTGCGTCGAGTCAATTACTCCTATAAAGACATTGCCGCTAAGCTATTCATTACCCTCAGCACAGTGAAGAAGCACATGAAAAATATTCATGCTAAACGTAAGCTGACAGCCGTCAGCTGTCAGCTGTCAGCTTAAAATAAACCTCGAACGGTCGAATTTAATTCGAGATTAATGAGAATTGAAAGGGGTGCATCTCAATGCATGCAATTAGGCAAAAATTCTAATAAAATCTCCATACTTCCCACACTCCCCGCGCCCGGGTCCCACACTTCCCGTCTTTTTTACAAATATGAGATGCACCCAATTGAAAGTCTGGGGAAAATCCCATCAGTAGAAGTAACTCACATTAAACGAATCCTTGCCTCTTTTCTTCAAAAACTGTTCGCGTAGCGCATTAGCTGAATGCTTACAGCTAAAACCTTAAGCCAGTGCTTTGCAGCTAGACCAATGATTTGAAGCGAGCAGTTGTGGACTAGCTGCTGCATCTGGCTTACCAATTAGAGGAGTTGCACTCGGAGGGTTTGTTGTAGTCTGTAGCAACACCCCCGACTCAGGCAAACTCTTGTCAGGCTTACCTCAATCAATGTTAGGTATTGAACCATCAGACTAGACGAGGGCAAAATTCCCCTAACCGATCACCCCCTATTCACCAAGGGTTTCTATTGTTAATGATAAGTCAGTTTTAAACGTTATGAAAACTACTTTATGCAAAAAACATTTTAAATTCATGCAAAATATACATTAAAGATTTTTTTATGTAAAAAGCAATTGAATTTCATGCACCCGATACATAGTAACTCTATCTATTTAAGTTATTGTTGTCCATGATGAAAAAATAACCAATTCTCGTAAAAGACAACTGGGTCATGACAACAATGACATCAGAGACGGCTCAAGTATCATCGGTAAATCAAAGGACTAATCAGACGGAAAAATCAGATAGCTACAATCAACCCGTCAAGCTAGCTTATATAAAGCTAATCCTCTGCGCTACAGGGATTGGCATTGCTGGCGGATTAGTAGCAACTAGTTACTATTTTGTCCTAGAACAGTGTTTGCATTTTGTTTGGCATTGGTTGCCCGAATTTCTAGAACCCTATTTCCCCAGTTGGATACCCTCTTGGAATTATGTGTGGATTGCCACTACCATTGGTGGGTTTTTCGTGGGCTTATCCCTGTACTTCTTGGGGTTACCCGGTGAAATGGCGTTGGTGATCGAAAAAGTTCACGATCCAGGTAGGATGGAGCCTCGTCAAACTCCTGGCATGATTGTGACCTCTCTAATTTCCATCACCGCTGGCGGGAGTGCTGGACCAGAAGCACCTTTGGTACAGATTAATGGTAGCTTAGGTAGCTGGCTAGGAGTCAAGCTTAAACTGGCAATCAGCCATATCCGGATATTGACCTTCTGCGGGATGAGTGCTGCTCTTGGTGCCTTTTTTGGTGCGCCGATCGGGGGGGCATTGTTTGCCCTAGAAATTCCCCACCGCCGGAGTCTGGAATACTATGAAGCCATCGTACCAGCCATTGTCGCGTCAATTTTTAGCTTCTCTGTTTTCCGCTTTGGTACTGGGTTAAATGTGGGAGGAATTTACCGCTTTAACCTTTTTGATACATTACCTACTCTGTCCTGGCTAAATTTAATTGAGGGTGGATTACTCGGGGTTGCTGGTGGATTAGCTGCTATCGTGTTTATCTATATCTTTCGCTTTACCAAGTCTTGGATTAAATCTATTGAACATCGCCATATTTTGCTAGCTACACTAGGCGGATTATCTATTGGGTTGATTGCTGTATTCTTTCCCCAAACCCTATTTTTTAGTGAGGAGCAAATTGAAACAGTGATTGAACAAGGTCCCACTTTGGGGGTAACCATGTTACTGGGGATTGCCTTGGCAAAAATGTTTGCGATCAGTTTTACCCTCCACGGTGGGTTTAGAGGCGGATTTATCTTTCCTCTATTTTTCATCGGTGCCAATCTGGGTTTAGCTATCTCCATCGCCTTACCCGAAATTCATCCCACCATTGCTATGCTTTGCCTGATGGCAGCGGTGAATGTGGCTGTCACCAAAACACCGGTCAGTAGCACGGTTATTCTTAGCGTTCTGTCTGATACATCGATTCTTCCAATTATTGCTATTGCTAGCTTTGCCAGTTTCTTGTTAACTACTAATATTTCTTTGCTGAAAACTCAGCGATCGCGTAGTCAGGAGGGTATACCAGTAATGGCTTAAGAAGACTTAAGTCTGAGTTAGTCAAGGATTTAGTCAGTCAACAAAATCAGTTTTTTTGTTGAGAAGTTAGCTAATTGGGTAATTAAGAGTCAACCGCCAAAAAAAACCATCAGTTAGGTAAAATTGTATCGTTAACAGCTTCCTAGATAGGTACAGGGTGAAATCTTTAAAAGAGTTCTGTCTAAGTGTTGTTGATCTCGAATTGATGCCAACTGCGCTGAGGGTGGCTTTGGTCGTTGGCTCAGTTCTGTTTGTGATCAATCATGGTTCTGCTCTCCTACAAGGACAGATGACTCAACAGGGAGCATCCCATTTTGGAAAAAAGACAGGAATAGGTACTCATTTAATTCGCGATTAATAATCGCGAATTAAATGAGTAGAGAACTGGACTACATGTACCCTGGCATAATAGAGAGGTAGATGTTCA
>NZ_JAAHIE010000744.1:0-3013 GCF_010671945.1 Moorena sp. SIO4E2 | reverse complement strand
CAAGCGTTGCGCCAAGCGATGTTGACCATGATTCCGAAGTCAGGTAATCCGAAAGATTGGGCGGCATTTACCTTGATTGGTGAGGCGCTTTAGGGGAATCGGGAATCGGGAGTAGGGAGTCGGGAGTCGGGAAAAATATTGTGTGTATCTAATTACTATGAGAAGCGCTATAATTTACAAGATTTTTGGCGTTGCTGAATTGAAGTATTAATGCGGGATCATCTGGTTTTGGGCAAGCCCCCTAAATCCCCCAACATTGGGGGACTTTAAGAGTTTTGTTCCCCCCAAAATTGGGGGGCTAGGGGGGCTTAATCATACAACTTTGGGGGACTTTAAGAGTTTTGTTCCCCCCAAAATTGGGGGGCTAGGGGGGCTTAATCATACAACATTGGGGGACTTTAAGAGTTTTGTTCCCCCCAAAATTGGGGGGCTAGGGGGGCTCAATCATCGCCAGAATCAGCCACACAAGATTTTTTTTATGCTGCCCAATATTTCGGGATTGAAGTTATTCGACCAGGAGAGTTGGTTCACTCTCTCAATTTACAGGAGCAAGTTATAGAATGAGTTATTATCCTTTAGAATTACCTGAGACCTTGTTGAAAGAAATTCAACGTCTTGCTCAAGAAAATCAAGTTTCTATCGAGCAGTGGTTACTGAGTGCTGTTACCGAAAAAATTGAACAAGACGTGAGACGCATTCCCCCCACTTGGCCGCAGGCCACGCTACGCGAACGTCCAAGTGGGGGTTAGTCCACGCCGACAATAATAGCAAGAAAAACTGGAACTTCAGCTAATTTGTTGTCGTCTATATTTCTGTAGGTTAAAATTTCAACTAGTAAGCTTTACAAGGCCAGTGAAAACGTCAACTAAAGTTATCAGAACTGACAAATGGAAACTGAACCCGTCCTACAAACAGAAGGAACTGTTTGAGGAGACACTCAAAGTTTATCGTCAGGCTTGTAGATACTTAATTGGCATTGTTTATGTTCATTGGTCTGATCTTGGTGGACTGACAGCAGAGCAATTAACTCCCGCTGTTGAGAAGTTGATGCATGAGACAGCTAAACGTCCAAATATCAAATACCCACAATTCAATAAAGCTTTCTACAAGTTTCCTAGCTATTACCGTCGAGCTGCAATTGCTTTTGCGGCTGGGCAGGTTAGTAGCTTTGTTACTAGATATAGGGAATGGCAGTCTGGGAATAGAAAAAAAAGAAGTAGTAAGCCGCCGAAACTGAACGCTGAGGCGGGCTGCTATCCAGTCTTATACAAGGGACAGTGTTACAAATTACATGGCTTCAACCAAGTAGAAATTAAGGTTTTTGATGGAAAAAACTGGGTCTGGACTATAGTTCAGATTGCAGGATTAAGAGAGCGCCATCAGGTAACTACAAACAAAATGATGTCCCCGTCGTTGATTTTCAACGATAAGTACTGTCATTTATCTGTTCCATTCACTTGCAGGCCAGAGAAACGCAAACCCGAGGCCAATGTTACTGCGGTAGACTTAGGGATAAACACTACGGCTACCGTGGCAGTCGTAACTCATGACGGCACTGTAATTCATTGTGATTTTATTCACCTTGGAAGAGACATAGACTGCAGAGACAAACGACTAAAGTCCGTATCCAGAAGAGCATCAAAAACGATGGGCAAAGGAGGGAAACTACATAAAGGTTTTTGCTCCAACACTTATCAAAAGTGCCAAAGAATTAACAATCAAATCAGCCATGTTGTTTCCAAGCGAATTGTAGAGATTGCGGATAAATTTAATTCTGAAGCAATTGTCTTTGAGAATCTCAAGGGGTGGAAGCCAAAAGGTGGACGAAAGCGATCTAATCTAAGGCAAAGATTCCACGGATGGCTTAAGGCAAAAATCCGCAACTTCACGGAAATGAAATGGGCTGAGTTAGGTGGAAAGGTGATAGAGATTGTCGCGGCCTATACTTCAAAGTTGGCTTTTGATGGCTCGGGTACGGTAAAACGAAATTCAAAAAAATACTCTTTGGCAACCTTCCCTTCAGGTAAGCGGTTTAATGCAGATTTAAATGGGGCTTACAATATCGGTGCCAGAGGTGTGTTTAAGCTCACTCGCAGAAATGGCGAGGAGGGTCGTTCCAGCAAAAGACCTGGACGACCGCCTGGAAGCTGGGCTTGCCTGTGTGACTTGTGGACTAGCAGTAGTTCTAAGTTAGCATAGGACACCACCACCTCGTTCAGGTGGTGGAAGCTTCATGCTCAGAAAGTTGTACAACTAATGCAGAGTTATGCTGAAAAAGCAGATTATAAGCGTGTCTTGATGCAGTCGCTCATGGGGGAAACCCCCAAGACCGCGCTGCATCGCTTTTGATGCAATATTAGCATCAGTACCAGATACAGAACCTATCCCAGGGGATGAGTTGAGATAGAAGCCCTTAGGAGATATATGCGATCGCGTGACTCGCTTAGCGTGACCTACGGTCAATCGCTTTTTAGTAGGCATTGCTTAATTATTGAATGATTGTAAGAGTAGGTGCGCTTTCCAATGGGCGAGTAAATCGCCCTTGGGTCGCACCTGTAGAATCGGCATCTTGGTAGAACTGGCATCTTGCCAGTTTCGCATTAAGAATTAAATTCGCCCTTGGGTCGCACCTGTAGAATCGGCATCTTGGTAGAACTGGCATCTTGGTAGAACTGGCATCTTGGTAGAACTGGCATCTTGGTAGAACTGGCATCTTGCCAGTTTCAAGATATTTTGGCGCGGGCAGGATGCCCACTCTACTTTGAATAGATTTTCGCGCGGGCAGGATGCCCACTCTACTTTCAATATATTTTCGCGCGGGCAGGATGCCCACTCTACTGCTATTCATCCGAAGATTCAGCAAAGCTTTCTAGTCATCTATTTGAAGCTGACCGCTGACCACTGACCACTGACCGCTGATGTATAAATTACATATCATACCCAAACAAATTGGGATCAACATCCTTCAAATCCAAATCCCCTAACCCATACTCAGCCCAACGCCTATCTACCA
>NZ_JAAHIE010000743.1:0-3013 GCF_010671945.1 Moorena sp. SIO4E2 | reverse complement strand
TCCGGTCTAACGACCTGGTGGCCTATGAAGATCTAAGAGTTAAAAATCTAGTAAAAAATCATTGTCTGGCTAAGTCTATTAATGACGCAGGTTGGTATCAGTTCAGGAAGTGGTTGGAGCATTTTGGGAAAAAGTTTGGCAGAGTAACTGTTGCAGTCAACCCCGCCTATACCAGCCAAAACTGCTCTGAATGCGGTGAGGTTGTCAAGAAGTCGCTATCAACTAGAACTCAGTGCGACTCGTTAGCTAGAAACCTCACCTCACAAAGGTGTTGGGGGATTAGCTGCTAGGTCAAAACGAACCTAGATAACTTGATAACCATGCTGGTGTAAACCCAGCCCTCGTAGAATCCGAGTGACAGCCTTACCCCTATTCATAAGAATTAACAGACTTATGGGTAAAGCGGGGTCGAATAGTGAAGCACTACTAACCTAATGTGGTGTTAGTAACAGGCAAAGGACTCATGGGTACGAAAGGAAGATAGGCTTAAATCATCGTAAAGTTGATGTGGCGCAACAGGCTGAAGCGCCACGGACAAAACGTCAATGGAATAGAGGTTAAAGGATTGGGTTCCTTTTAATGATTCTCTCAATATTCTCGGTGAAGAGTATCACCCTAAAAGTTCAAAGAATGGTTATCAGGAACGAAGTAACACCCATGTGTACTCTCAGAAAGGTCGAATATTCTGAGTAGGTAGTTAGCCACATGTCATATGGGAGAAAGATTAAGTCAGAAGCAAATGCCTGGAGTAATGTCCAGGATACGCAGACAGACTTACGTTGTAGGAAAAGATATGGTTGTAAGTAGTAATGAATATGTCTAAAACTCGGGGGTTCGCCCCACAGTCGGAATGGAAAACAGTCAATTGGCGAAAGCTAGAACGGATTGTTTTTAAGTTACAAAAGCGAATATATCGAGCCTCTCAGCGGGGTGACGTGCGTGTGGTACGAAAATTGCAAAAAACTCTGATGAAATCCTGGGCGGCAAAGATGATTGCGGTTCGGAAGGTAACCCAACAAAATAAAGGCAAAAAGACTGCCGGAATAGACGGGAAAAAAGCTTTAACCAAGAAGCATCGTCTCGCCTTAGTAGCCAGCCTAAAAATCCAAAAAAAGCCTCAACCAACTAGAAGGGTCTGGATACCCAAACCTGGACGGAAGGAAAAACGGCCTCTAGGGATACCAACCATCTACGACCGAGCATTACAAGCTCTTACCAAACAGGCTCTTGAGCCAGAATGGGAGGCAAGATTTGAACCCAATTCATACGGTTTCAGACCAGGACGCTCATGTCATGATGCCATTGGGGCAATATTTAGCGGTATCAACAAAATGCCCAAATGGGTACTAGATGCAGATATCGCCAAATGCTTCGACAAAATTAACCACGATGCTCTCCTAAGAAAATTGAATACCTATCCATCCATGAGGCGGTTAATCAAATATTGGTTAAAAGCAGGTGTGATGGACAAGGGTACATTCTCCCCTACAGAAGAGGGGACTCCTCAAGGTGGAATCATATCTCCACAAAAGCGCGAACATAGCCCTTCACGGAATGGAAGAACGGATAAAAGAATACGCCGAAAGTTTACCCGGAGAAAAACGAGGAAACAAAAGGGCATTAAATCTAATCCGATATGCAGATGATTTTGTCATTATGCACAAAGACCTAACCGTAGTAACAGAATGTCTTGGAATCATCAGCGAATGGCTAAGTGACATAGGGCTGGAATTAAAACCAAGTAAGACTAGGATGACCCACACCTTTTACGGATTTGAATTCCTTGGATTCAACATCCGACAAGATCAGGTAGGAAAATACCAATCAAAACAAGGTTTTAAGACCATCATCAAACCATCCAAAGAAAAAGTGAAAGAGTACTATGAGCGACTCGCTGAAATCATCGATAGACATCGAGCCGCTCCTCAGAAAGCTTTAATAAGCCGTCTAAAACCCATCATAAGAGGATGGTGTAATTACTATAGACCAGTTTGTAGTAAGGAAACCTACTCAAAAATGGATTACCTACTATGGAACAAACTCCAAAGATGGGGATACAGGAGACACCCCAATAAGTCAAAAACCTGGGTGAACAAGAAATACTGGGGGACAAAGGTTGAAAAACCTAAGAAACCTTGGGATGCCCCAAAAGTGGATAACTGGGTATTCATGACCGATGAGGATAACTACCTCAAAAAACACGCCAAAACTGAAATAGTGAGGCACGTCAAGGTCAAGGAAGCCAGAAGCCCATTCGATGGTGACCTAATTTACTGGAGTAACCGAATGGCCAAACATCCTGAAATGACCAGCTCAATTGGGAGGCTTTTGAAACGGCAAAAAGGGAAATGCAACCATTGCGGACTCACATTCAGGAATGGAGACTTAATCGAAAAGCATCATATAATACCACGCGCACTCGGTGGAAACAATCTAGACAAAAATCTGGAATTGTTACATCTACACTGCCACGATGCAAAACACGGAAAGAAAAATCGACTCATCTGAGTTAGATGACAATCCGTTAATGAGGTACCAATGACAATGGTTCCTATGATGAGGAGCCGTATGAGGGGAAACTTTCACGTACGGTTTTGGAGACGAGTCGGTGAGGCGACTCACCGGCTTAGTTTAATCGTCTGTAGGTGTGGTTGCAAACTAGATCGCGATCATAATGCCGCAATCAACATCCTTAATAGAGCCTTGGGTACGGCGGGGCACGTCGGAACCTGGGTCACAGACCCGAACGCTTCAGGAGATTTGGCCTCTACTGTTCTTGGCTCCGGCCAGGTTCAGCAAGTCGAATCGTTGAATGAAGAATCCCCGCGTCTTTAGACCGGGGAGTGTCAAATTACTTGGAACTACACGCCCTTAAATGACCATGCCTACGATGGAACAGACAGTTTTGTAGTCCGAAACAGCATCATTGAATACCAAACAATTGCTTCTCGACTGTATGAAAAATACCCAGTATGTACGTTTAGGTAATATAGCGAGTCTTGGATCGTGCAAT
>NZ_JAAHIE010000742.1:0-3014 GCF_010671945.1 Moorena sp. SIO4E2 | reverse complement strand
GGGTTAATGGGACTAGAGTAAGCATATGCGCTACGCGCACGCTACGCGAACAGCCGTCAGCCGTCAGCCGTCAGCCGTCAGCCTTTGACTGATAACTGATAGCTGATAGCTGATAACTGATAGCTGATAGCTGATAGCTGATAGCTGATAGCTGATAGCTGATAGCTGATAGCTGATAGCTGATAGCTGATAGCTGATAGCTGATAGCTGATAGCTGACCCGAAACAAATTCTTGCTCGAGATAGTCAAGTAATCTAGGACAAGTGTATTAGTAATAGATCACAAGACTTTAGGGGATGACAATGACTAAACTATTCCCACAGTGGATGATTGTTCCGATCACCATAGCTGTAAGCTTAAGTAGCGCTGGTGTCGCCAACGCCGAAACCATCAACCTTGAGCCTGGATTCCAGCCTGATCCCATCGTAGTTACTGGAAACTCTGGAGGATCAAATAAGAGCCAATGCGGTATGATTAGTACCCAGCCCAATCATGTCATTAATTTGAACCAAGATTTTACCTACTTGCGCTTCAACCTAGAAAGCCAAGGCCAGCCCACTCTATTAATTCAGGAGCCAAATGGTACCTCATGTACACAGGCCGATAATTTATCTGGGGGGAATATTGTTAAAATCGGGTATTGGGAGCAAGGCAGCTACTCATTCTACGTCGGCGATCGCAATGGTGAACAGCATCCTTATACTTTATCGATCACTAAAACTCCCTAGTACCAGGGTGCAGAACTCAAAGTTCAACACTCAATAATTATTGTAGGCAAGCCTTTTGGGTGCAAGCCTTTTCCCTGACAACTGCAGCGAAGTCTATGGGTGATTAGCGATTACTCTAATCTTCAATCTGCTGAACCGATATCTCAACCGCTTCCACATCAATCGTACCTGGAGCTGCTAAGCGGTTAAAATGTCCGTGTTCTATCTTCAAAACTTCCCCGCAACTGGGGCACTGACACTGGGTATTGTTAAACCCAGTCAACTCATAGGCACAGACTGGACATTTATCTTCCACTAGATTACGTCTGAGCCACCAGCGAACTCCAAACCAGGCAATCACTGGTGAGATGATTAAAAAAGCAATTAAAATCAAAAAACCATTGACTACCCATCCCAAGCCAACTGTGCCTAGCAAGAAACAAGTTAAGAAGAACGCTAGCCAACAGCCCATACCTGACAGGTTGAACTGAAACTGTCTCGGGGTATTTTGATTCACTGTTTTCTTTTAACAATAACAAATATGATCGGGTAGTTATATCCTAGTTCAGATTCGTCTTAACTTGAATAGAAATTACCCCTCGCTGCTTATGCTCCGCAAGGGGCGACTCAATTTTTACGCAGTATCGAGTAACTCTTTTAACTGCTTTGTCAGAGCCTCTTTACTAAATAACCCTAGGGATTGTTCTCGTAACCACTGACCATCACAGCGCTGATCCTCTCCCTTGAGAATTTCAATACAAGCCGCAGCCACTGCATCGGGGTCTCGATAGGGAACTTGCCAACCAAGCTGACCATCTTGCAAAGGATCAGCAGAACCATCAGAATCCCCAGAAAGGACAGGTTTACCACAAGCCATGGCCTCTAGGTATACAATCCCAAAGCCTTCTTGGGAGGGCATGACGTAGGCATCAGCCACTCGGTAATGTTCCACTAATTCTGGTGTAGGGACAAAACCAGCAAAGACCACCCGATCCCCAACACCCAAATCTTTGGCTAGCTGCGCCAGTCTCGGTTGATCATCACCACGACCAATAACTAGATATTTAACCTCTGGAAAGATTTTAGCGATCGCAGGAAGTGCTTGAATGGTAACATCAACTCCTTTATAAATATCCCCAGACCACAGACGAGCGACAGTCATCAACACCTTAGCACCAGTCAGACCATACTTTTCGATTAAGGCTGGTGATTTCAGACCAGGAGTAAACCTATTGCCATCAACAGCACAAGGCAACATCTTTACCTTTTCAGGATTTAGGTTATTGGCAGCACAAGCGCGATCGCGACTGTAACGACTGATTGTCCAAATTGCTGCTGCCCGGTCTAGGGCATTACGTTCTTTCAGGGGTAAGAGTTCCCAAACCTCCTTGCCATAAGTCAAAACTGTATAGGGAATCCCCAAACTATTGCACAACAGCTGAGTCAGGGGAGCGAGTTTGATATGACCGCAGAAAACGTGCTTGGGACGTTTTTGCCATAAATAAAAACCTAGCGCTATTGTTAAGCGAACACGCCCTAGCACAGGAGGCTTGGTTTTCAGGTAATGGAATCTGAGTGGGTAGACATCAAAGAGATTGTCACAACCTCGGCCATCTCGCAGCAAAAATACTTCAGCCCTAGAACTGGTAACAGTCTTAGCAGCAACAGACAAATATGCCTCGAAAATATCTTTGACGTAGGATTGGATGCCCCCTTCACACTCAAAAATCTCTAGGAAAATGAATACGTAGTTAGATGCGGTTTTCTGTGTATCGCTCAAATTCGTTAGTTTTGAATTCGATTCACCTATCTTAGCCTCGAACTATTTCTAATAGCATTAGGGATATTAGGGAAAAACAACCAAGAACTTGTAGCCATGGCAGATACGCTTAAGATCCTACATTCCGCAGGCTGGTTGACTGACTTTAGATCATGGCGTAGGTTGGGTTGAGGCAACGAAACCCAAGACCAGTGAGGTTTTCATTGGGTTACCCTATGGCTAAGCGCTCCCTACGGGATAATCAGCATTTCAAGGGTCTTGTCAGTCAATCAGGGTTTCTATGTCTTCCCACCCCTGAGCACCTCCGATGGTGGCGCTCCAGCGCAATCATCACAATGCTCACAAATGGATGAAGTACTCCTTTGTTCCCTCACGGATCAGCCAGGTTCTCAAACTGATGGGTCAGAAGCTAGCTGAATCTGTTCACAATCGGTTGCAGGCAGCAGTGGCAAGGATTGGCGACTGGTTGCAGTTAAGTTAGTGGGGGTATCGAAGCCAAAAACCATTGGAAATTTTGAGATGACATC
>NZ_JAAHIE010000741.1:0-3015 GCF_010671945.1 Moorena sp. SIO4E2 | reverse complement strand
CGCGTAGCGTGGCCTATTGGCCAAGGTTTAAGGTTAGGATGTTGTTCGCGTAGCGTGGCCTATTGGCCAAGGTTTAAGGTTAGGATGTTGTTCGCGTAGCGTGGCCTATTGGCCAAGGTTTAAGGTTAGGATGTTGTTCGCGTAGCGTGGCCTATTGGCCAAGGTTTAAGGTTTAAGGTTGTTTACCCTTGGCCTTTCAGTAGAGTATAGTAATCCTAAATTAATCGTGATAATTTTTGATCCGAATTTCCCGACTCCCGACTCCCGACTCCCGACTCCCGACTCCCTACTCCCGACTCCCTATTCCCTACTCCCTGTTCCATTTTCTTGATAAGCTTTAGCGGAAGCTCTCAACCAAGTAAATGCTCCGGTAGCGAATGGAATTAGTAAAAATAGGGTACCAAATGTCAAGGGATGTTCTCTGACATATTCGCTGTAAACCATCACTGCTATTGCTGAGCCACAATAAATTAACCCACAGAGGGGAATAGCAATTACGAGTAAAGCAAATTTAGTGTCTTTATCCATGGTATTTTCACTAGGTTTTATCTTGTTATTTAAGCAATAAGCAGTCAGCGGTCAGCAGTCAGCTATCAGCTATTAGCCATCAGCTATCAGCTATCAGCTATCAGCCAAAGGCTTGTGCCCAGGCTACTTGAGGTGATTTTGAATAAAATAAGCTGACCACTGACCACTGAATGCTTACTTCAATTTTCATTAATCTCGAACTATTAAATTCTACTGAAACAGGTTTATGTTAAGCTGACCGCTGACCGCTGACCGCTGACCGCTGACCGCTGACCGCTGACCGCTGACCGCTGACCGCTGACTGCTGACTGCTTAATTATTAACACATCGATAAAGCTTATAACTATATTGACCAGCCCACTTTCGAGAGCGCTTTTCTCGAAAGCATTGCTGAGACTCTAGGTCAACTTTGGTACGGAAATTGACTAACCATAAGTCTAGTGGTCGTGGCAATTCCTTTAATTGTTGTTGTAATTGTTGGACAGCATCTTCATAACTGGAACTATTCCGGTCACGACCTACTAAGAAAAATTGGGGAAAATCCCTGGAATTATCATTAGAACCATTAGCAACAGCCATACCCTTCAATCCCCAAGCTAATCCCATCATGCGCCCGGTCTGTCCATGGTGTTTGTAGGTCGTTGCGATCGCAAGCGATGCAGCGCGGTCTTGGGGGTTTCCCCCATGAGCGACTGCATCAAGAACCGGCGCTTCACTTGCTTCCTTAACAACAGACACTAGTAGATCCGGGCGTTCGTTTTGAAGATAACCAAGATTCGAGACTGTCACTAATCCACCCAACAACCCAATCAACCATACCGCTACAACTATCCTTTTGCCAAAGTAAGACTTATAGCCTTTTTCAGATGAATTGACCTCACTGCTTTTAGCTGCAAGCCCCCTAAATCCCCCAATTCTGGGGGACTTTGACTCAATTTCCCCCCAAATTTGGGGGGTTAGGGGGGCGGAATTTGCTGTATACCCTTTGTCATCCCGATCAGGTACATCGAATTTTGTTCCATTTCCCTGCTCCCTGCTCCCTGCTCCCTGCTCTTTCCCCCCCTTATTAAGGGGGGTTAGGGGGGATCCCAGCTCTGTCTGCCTCTGAATAAGACTTCCGTACTCTTTCCCCCCCTTATTAAGGGGGGTTAGGGGGGATCCCAGCTCTGTCTGCCTCTGAATAAGACTTCCGTACTCTTTCCCCCCCTTATTAAGGGGGGTTAGGGGGGATCCCTTGAAAACTGCGGAATGATGAATCTGATTCCAACAACCACCTAAGCTCACTGCCACCAAGAGCATGACTGCTGGAAAGTAGACGAAGTGAAAACGAGGGGCTGTGCTTAAATCTATACCGAAACCCCAGGTCAAGACTAAACATAACCCAATTGCTGCTAAGACATAGTCCCTTAGGATGGTGATAGCGAAACGGTTATGGTGATCGAGTTGCTGCAATTTCAGTCCATAGCGGAGATGGGATACTATCCAAACCACTAGGATTAAGGTAACTATACCGGAAACAATCACAATTCCTAGGGATAGGTCATAGAAAGAGGAAGGTAGCAGTAAAACCATACTGAACAGCCATAGTAGGAATCGTCCTATGGGTTCAATCCATCGTGCGATCGCATTTTGGCTATAAATCCATTGGGTAGGGGGACTATCATGAATCGCTTGTAAGGCCGGTATCCACACTAAACATCCCGCTAAGGAACCCATAGCTACTCCATAAATCCGCCACCAGTAAGGTTTGAGCAAAGCTAGTCGGTCTTGCTGAGTTTGTCGCCAAGCTTGTCGGAATAATGCGATCGCTTCCGCACCTAAGGTCAAGATAAAAAAATAATGGGTAGCAATCCCCAGACTATTCACTCCCACCCACGCTAACCCTAGCCAACTGGGCAACCGTTCACCACGGTGGATTAACTCTACCGCTTTCACCAAGCAACCCAGAGATACTATCACCAGCAAAATAGCCAGAGTATAATGACGAGCCTGTTGAGCTAGAAAAATCCCGAAAGGGGAAACAGCCATCATTGCTGCTGCTATGTGACCTACCAATAGTGAGCGAAAGGCCAGCCGACCTAGGCAAAAGATAGCAGGAATCGAGATTACTCCCAATAAAGCAGAAAGCGATCGCACTGCCCAAATCGAAACCATACCATCCTCTAATCGGAATAGTTTCAGCCACAGATGAGTCAGAGCAAAATAAACTGGGGGATGGGTACTTTCCGTTAATAAATAATGAATAACATCACTAATGCCAGCTTCAGGAGACGGTTGTAGTGGGCTTAATAGGGTTTCTACTCCCATAAACTGATTCAGAGGTAACGAGTAAAAACTGTTACCCAAGCTAAATACTGTTGTGGCACATTCATCAGTCCAAGGAGGTAAAACCCCTAGACTAGCAAAGCGGAGCAAGGTCCCAATCGTAATCCACAGCAGCAGTAATAAAGGGGTTTGGGATTTTTTTAAGTACATAATCGGTTTTGA
>NZ_JAAHIE010000740.1:0-3026 GCF_010671945.1 Moorena sp. SIO4E2 | reverse complement strand
ATTTACCTTCTCCCTGCTGACTGTTGATAGGTAAAGCATGAAGGGGGAACAAATGTAAATACTGATGGGGGATTAAAATTAAGCGATCGCACTCTGGGGTTATTTGCTGAATGATTTCATCAATGTCCAGAATTTGCGCCAGGGAATGTAGACGGGTAGTCAGGCGACGTTGCCAATGGGATTTTTTGTTGTAGTAGGCTCTGAGATACCCATTTACCCATTTTTGAAATTTTTTGAAGTCTTTCGGATCAGATTCCCAAACGATAGGCTGCTGAGTTTGGTGGGTAAAGATGAAAGTGAGCAGCTTATCCCGTGTAATGTAAAATTCTACAATGGCAGTGTGGTCATCTAAATTGTTCTGAAATTTATCAAACTGAAAGCTAGAACCGATACGTAAATATTGGCCTTGTAAATCATTCCGCTGCTGTCGCAATTCTTGGAGATGTTGTGCTAATACTTTTAGATTTTCAGCTTTGCAATTCTGGATTTGATATTGACCTATGGCTATTTCATCCCTGTATTGTTCTAGTTGAGTGGCAACATCTACAGGAAAGATGGTTTTTAAGTCACGGCTGAGAATCTTGTCAACTAAATTGCGGGTTTTGCTCCGTTCAACATATTCAATGGCTTCGGTGATATTAGTTAAGTCTAGGCAAGTTTCTACCATGTTTATATAAGTTCCATTCCATTCTTCTGCGTGTTTAAGTTTTGTCTCATCACCAGAAAGAATTTCACTCCGCAAAGAGTCAACTGTTTCTATGACAGATTTAAAGGTGGTGTAAGCTTTTTCGATATTTTCGGCTTTCTCTCCTGTGATTCTTTTACGGTAAGCATTACCGAGATTATTTTGTGTTGTTGCCCAATCAATAGGAAATGCCTCAAAGGTATAAACTCGAAGAGCCTGTTGGTAACAAGCGATCGCTTCTTCTATATTCTGTGATTTCTCACCTTTGATTCTGTCAGCGTAAGCAATACCGAGATTATATTGAGTTATTGCCCAATCAATAGGAAATGCCTCAAAGGTATAAACTCGAAGAGCCTGTTGGTAACAAGCGATCGCTTCTTCTATATTCTGTGCTTTCTCACCTGTGATTCGGTAAACGTAAGCAATACCGAGATTATTTTGTGTGGTTGCCCATTTTTCGGGAAATGCCTCAAAGGTATAAACTCTAAAAGCTTGTTGGTAACAAGCGATCGCTTCTTCTATATTCTGTACTTTCTGACCTTTGATTTGGTTACGGTAACCATTACCGAGATTATTTTGTGTCCTTGCCCATTTTTCGGGAAATGCCTCAAAGGTATAAACTCTAAAAGCCTTTTGGTAACAAGCGATCGCTTCTTCTATATTCTGTGCTTTCTCACCTTTGATTCGGTTACGGTAAGCAATACCGAGATTATATTGTGTCGATGCCCAATCAATAGGAAATGCTTCAAAGGTATAAACTCTAAGAGCCTGTTGGTAACAAGCGATGGCCTCTTCTATATTCTGTGCTTTCTCACATTTGATTCGGTCACCGTAAGCAATACCGAGATGATTTTGTGTCGTTGCCCAATCAATAGGAAATGCCTCAAAGGTATAAACTCTAAGAGCTTGTTGGTAACAAGCGATCGCTTCTTCTATATTCTGTGCTTTCTGACCTTTGATTCGGTTACGGTAAGCAATACCAAGATTAGTTTTTGCCATTGCCCAATATTCGGGAAATGCTTCACGGGTGAAAACAGTTAGTGCGATTTCATAGCCAGTGATGGCAATTTCTATATTGCTGGCTTTGTCCCCCAAAGGAAATTGCTGAATTATACTGCTAAAATTTCCAATAACTGATCCTACATTTTTTGCTTCATCTGCTTCCGCTTCCGCCAGCCTAGTTGTTCCCCAAACCCGCAATTTTTCTGCTAACTTATCATTAAGTTTGTCTGTATTTGCTGCCAGTAATGGGTAAACTACCTGCGGGTCAACACTACTGTATTCAGTTGCTTGCAGAACCTGCCTGAGAAAGTTGAGTTGAGCATCAGATGTGTGGCGATGCACCCCCATCAACTCCCCTACAATATTCATTAAAAAATTAGACTTATCTAAATCGCCCTGGATTCGCAAATCTTCCGCCACTGCCAGCATTGTCTGCTGCAATCCCGTATCAACCAAATCCCGGTAGCTATTCAAAATATGAGAGACTTCTTGATCATTAGACTCCGCGAGTAGTTGGTCAATCAACTTTCGATAGGCTTGGAGGCGTTCTTCGTTCATGGGAGTGACAGGTCAGTCAATATACTATTTCTATTTGAGTTGTGAACGGAATCTCTTAGGGAAAGCCAAGAGGCAAGAGGCAAGAAGCAAGATTTAATAATTTATAGCATTTATCAATAAATCATGACAATCAATCTTAATTTATCGTAACACCAAACACTCCTCGGATATCTTGACACTGCTCCGAAGTCCCTACTCCCTACGGTGCGCTTTCCGTAGGCGAATTAAATTCGCCACGGGTCGCACCGCTCCCTAAACACTAAGAGACAAAATTTCACCCACTTTATAATCCCAAATATCAGATACCTCAATCTTCAGTTGATAATTAGAATCAAAGTAACTATCGATATACTCAGCAGGTATAATTATTTTCGTCTTATACTCACTTACTGTTGGATGATACCCAAAGGGAATACACTCAAAATGAGTTTTATCCCGGTCAAGGTTATCCAATTTTTTGGTTTTCGTTGGATCCATTCCCTCCCGGAGAGTTAAATCAACAACGTGAGATTTAACCGCCATTTCCGTACTACGATCAATAATCTTAATTTCAACTCGATTAAGCAGAGGTTGCTCCCGGTGTATTGCATATTCCAGCACCACAGGATTTCCTGGTACACAGCTACCAACCTGAGTTAACGATGGTGAAGCAGCTGGAGCGTGGGGTTGGTAGAGTAGCATTGGGTGAATATGTGGATCGAACCCCCATTGAGTCACCTTAGGATTTGCTAATTGATATTCTAAAGAATTATTAGTACCTATCCTAATCTCAAAATGCAAA
>NZ_JAAHIE010000074.1:19473-22051 GCF_010671945.1 Moorena sp. SIO4E2 | reverse complement strand
TGCAACAGATAGGTCTTATTGACAATTTGAGACCTATCTTTTTCTATCACAGATCGTTACACTCTTGACGTATCAATCGTTTCAAGCCATATCGTCGCCCCCCCAGCTTACTCCCCTAGATTATACTATCCTAAATTAGGACCAAATAATTAGTCAATTTTCTAGCTATGGTAGATTGATTATAGTTTTTTTAAAAGGATATCGCCAAAAACACTGATCAGGTAAACATTCAGCTCTCAGCTGTCAGGGATCATCCCTTGATTAGTCATTAATCAGTAGTCATTGGTCATTTGTCTAATGCGATCGCGAAGCTGTTCCTTGTTCCGTTCGCGAACGGAACATCGCATCTTAACAAGACTCAGCCGTCAGCCGTCAACATATTTCACTCGACTCTGGTTTGCGTTCGCGAACGGAACATGGCATCTTAACAAGACTCAGCCATCAGGGATTACCCCTGAATATTATTTCACTCGATTCTAGTTTGCGTTCGCGAACGGAACATCGCATTATGAATCGGGGGGTAGAGTCCCAATGTTGACGAGACCCGAATCCCCTCATATCGTTGTAAATTTTCTCGAAGTGCTGACGCAGTTGAGGAAGAATAACCTTTAAAATCTCTCTCACGGTAACCAACTCAAATGGATAAAATTCGCTTATTGCTTATTGTTTCAGTTTAATCCCTCTTGGCTAGGTTTGTCTAAAGACCATTGCTCAGGACTGAGCCACTGATCCAGTATAATCAAATTAAGTCGAGATGGCATAGTGCTTGTAGATAGCAAGACTAATCATGGCAGCAACACACATACGCTTTGACTGGGCGATCAAAAAACAACTGCGAGATAAAGCTAATTATGTTGTCCTCGAAGGCTTTATCAGCGAATTACTCGGGGAAGTGATTACCATTGAATCGATATTAGAAAGCGAAAGTAATCGAGGGACACAAGACAATAAACTCAACCGGGTGGATATTCTAGCTCTCAATAGTGCGGGAGAGTTATTGCTGGTGGAGGTGCAAAATAGTTCGGAAAATGATTACTTTCAGCGGATGTTATTTGGAGTTTCGACTCTGATTACCGAATATCTGGATAAAGGAGAGCCTTATAGTAAAGTCAAAAAGGTCTACTCCATTAATATAGTTTACTTTCCCCTCGGCCAAGGAGAAGATTACATATATGAGGGGAAATTAGATTTTATCGGACGTCATATCCAGGATAGACTAGAGCCATCAAATCTCCAGAAGGAGTTGTTCAAAATTGAGCAGGTGTACCAGATATTTCCGGAATATTACATCTTGAGAGTCAAACAGTTTAATGATGTGACCAGAAACAGTTTGGATGAATGGATATATTTCCTAAAAAATAGTGAAATCAAGGAAGACTTCCAAGCCAGGGGATTAGCCCAAGCCAAGGAAAACCTGAGGATTGAGAGTCTACCAAATACAGAAAAGGCAGCCTATCAGAAATATCTGGAAGATAAACGGTATGAAATTAGTATGCTGGAAGGGGCAGAGGCAGTCGGAGAATTAAGGGGTAGAGAAGAGGGCATAAAACAGGGTAGAGAACAGGGCATAAAACAGGGAATAAAACAGGGCATAGAACAGGGCATAGAACAGGGCATTCAACAAGAACGTCGTGCTAGCTTGGAGCGAATACTCCAACTAAGATTTGGAACGATTCCTTCAGAGATATCTGAAACAATACAAGGCTTAGATATCCAACAAGTGGACAACTTGATGGCAACGGCATTAACAGCTAGTTCTTTAGATGAGTTTAGCCAACATCTGCCGAAGTAATGGCCAGGTGTTAAACTAGAAGTCTAAAAGAGATTAAGTCGAGATGGCATAGTGCTTGTAGATAGCAAGACTAATCATGGCAGCAACACACATACGCTTTGACTGGGCGATCAAAAAACAACTGCGGGATAAAGCTAATTATGTTGTCCTCGAAGGCTTTATCAGCGAATTACTCGGGGAAGTGATTACCATTGAATCGATATTAGAAAGCGAAAGTAATCGAGGGACACAAGACAATAAACTCAACCGGGTGGATATTCTAGCTCTCAATAGTGCGGGAGAGTTATTGCTGGTGGAGGTGCAAAATAGTTCGGAAAATGATTACTTTCAGCGGATGTTATTTGGAGTTTCGACTCTGATTACCGAATATCTGGATAAAGGAGAGCCTTATAGTAAAGTCAAAAAGGTCTACTCCATTAATATAGTTTACTTTCCCCTCGGCCAAGGAGAAGATTACATATATGAGGGGAAATTAGATTTTATCGGACGTCATATCCAGGATAGACTAGAGCCATCAAATCTCCAGAAGGAGTTGTTCAAAATTGAGCAGGTGTACCAGATATTTCCGGAATATTACATCTTGAGAGTCAAACAGTTTAATGATGTGACCAGAAACAGTTTGGATGAATGGATATATTTCCTAAAAAATAGTGAAATCAAGGAAGACTTCCAAGCCAGGGGATTAGCCCAAGCCAAGGAAAACCTGAGGATTGAGAGTCTACCAAATACAGAAAAGGCAGCCTATCAGAAATATCTGGAAGATAAACGGTATGAAATTAGTATGCT
>NZ_JAAHIE010000074.1:0-19373 GCF_010671945.1 Moorena sp. SIO4E2 | reverse complement strand
AGGAAGACTTCCAAGCCAGGGGATTAGCCCAAGCCAAGGAAAACCTGAGGATTGAGAGTCTACCAAATACAGAAAAGGCAGCCTATCAGAAATATCTGGAAGATAAACGGTATGAAATTAGTATGCTAGAAGGGGCAGAGGCAGTCGGAGAATTAAGGGGCAGAGAAGAGGGCATAAAACAGGGTAGAGAAGAGGGGATATTAGAAGGCATTCAACAAGAACGTCGTGCTAACTTGGAGCGAATACTCCAACTACGATTTGGAACGATTCCTTCAAAGATATCTGAAACAATACAAGGCTTAAATATCCAACAACTGGACACCTTAATGACAACGGCATTAACAGCTAATTCTTTAGATGAGTTTAGCCAACATCTGCCTTAACCATTGAACCTACCCTAATAGGGATGCCAAGGGCGAACAACCTTTAACCCAACGATACCACAACTCCTAAACTTTCGTTCCCAATCCTATCCACTGCTGACAAGGCATAGATTCCCGACTCTAGCGCTATCTCTAGCGTGGCTGAATTCAGAATTTTGTACAACCTCCAAACCCCATCTTGTTGTCGATAAAGAGTCCAATAACAAATCTCTCCATCACAAACTTTCTGCCAACTTAGCTTACCATCTCTTGCTCTGACATTACCTGGTGTCTTAGGTGGCTCAGTCTTTAACCACTCCATAGTAGGAACAACAGCAGGTTCAGAATAAATAGAGCTTTTCAACTGATCAACCACCTCTAAACGATTTTCTGTGAATACTTTCATGCTATAGAAAATATTCCCTAGGGAGAGTTGAGACACTAGATCGCGGCTAATTTCAACTTGTTCTTCATACTCAGAAATCGGCCACTCTTGTCCATCTAACTTACTGAGTCTATTCCCAGAATAAATGTGTCGATTTTTAGGATTATTTTCTGTCCACCATTGCAGTAAAACCGGATAACTTTGGGCAGGAGGCTCAATGCGCCAGTAAAGTTGAGGAGCAATATAATCGACCCAGCCTTCTTCTAACCATTTTTTCGGGTCAGCATAGATAGCTTCATATTGATCTAATCCCTTAATTTGAGGAGGTTGTCCAGGACGATAAATTCCAAAGGGACTAATCCCAAATTTAACTTTTGGCTTAGTAGCTTTAATGCCAGTGTAGAGACGCTCAACCATCTTATTCACATTGTCCCTGCGCCAATCCCCCAAACTCAGTTCACCCCCAGCTTCCTGATCAGCTTCATAGGTTTTTTGATCAGGAAAATCTTGATCTTTGATAGGATAAGGATAGAAATAGTCATCCAGATGAATCCCATCGACATCATAACGACCCACTACATCCAGAATCACGTTATAAGTCCAGTCCTGAACTGTTTTTACTCCTGGATCCATCCACAATTGTTTACCGTGTTGATACACATAGTTTGAATGGGTAACGCTGATGTGAGGCTTGACTTTTGCGGAAACTTGTGATCCTGTTGCAGCGCGGAACGGGTTAAACCAGGCGTGTAGTTCAATATTGCGTTTGTGACATTCTGCGATCGCAAACTCCAGCGGGTCGTAAAACGGTTCTGGTGCTTGCCCTTGGGTACCTGTTAGCCATTCACTCCAAGGTTCTAATTCTGAGGCATATAACGCATCTCCCGTCGGTCGTACCTGGAAAAACATAGCATTGAGGTTAAGTTCCTCAATCCGGTCAATAATCTCGATCAGTTCCTCTTGCTGTTTTTCTACAGCTAGACCCTTTTCAGAGGGCCAGTCAATGTTCCAGACACTGGCAACCCAAACTCCCCGAAACTCTCGCTGATGGCTAACCTCCCTAGTGGTTTGGAAAGCAACCGTGTATTTTGAGTTTAGGTCTGGCACCTGACCCAAATACGCCAAAGCTTGATAGATAAACCCTGCCACATCAGCACGAGTTGCCACTTGAGTGGGTCGCAGTCGCTTGGGATTGGGATAATTGACAATTATGTTAGCATCCGTAGCGGTGGCTATCCTGTCTCGGGCATAACCAGGAATTTTATCCACATCTTGATAGAGTTGGGGTAGCTCTATCTGTACATCCGATATCTCACTCAAGGGAAGGTTCAAGCCAGCTGCGATCGCTACCAAGGCTTCCACTCGAACCAGATTAGTGTCTGGGCGGAAGCGATTACCAGGATAACCCGACATAAAGCCAGTTTCGTAAGCATATTGAATCGCCTCCAAAGCCCAGTGTTTCTGTGATACATCAATAAACTTCGGAGCAGATCGTTGTTTTTCGGGTTGGGAAAAAGCGTTTTTTAATATGGCAGCAAACTGAGATCGATTCATGGGTAGATTAGGTCGGAATCTGCCATCAGGGAAACCGCTAATCATTCCCTGATTGGCTAAACCTTCAATAAATGGCTTTGCCCAGTGATTTTCCGTATCAGGGAAGCCAGTAAAAGAAGCTACCATAGTTTTATTGCTAGGCATATTGGGGGCTTAACCGCAATTTTAGCCGCACTATTATAGCAAGTGGCAAATTAATACCAAGTTGCGTTTACAGATAGTAAATTCACCGATGGGGAGATGGCCAGAGGTCGTGATGGCACGAAAGAACTATATTGATGCATGATCATGCATCAAAAGTGCCTAGATGAGACCGGATCAGTAATGAAGTGATCAGGGGTGATGGTAATAATGCGTGATTCAATAGTCTTCCGTGTCTTATCCCCTCATCCAGTCATCCCCTCATCCAGTCATCCCCTCATCCAGTCATCCCCTGCTTTGGTGAAGCCATACTTAAGCAATGTCAGGAGGTTGATTGTTAGAATCTGACTTGGGTGCTGACCGGATTTGCTGTAGTTGAGCTTGTATTAAATTTCGTAGGTCCTCTCGAGAGACCTCTGAACCAACCGCTAAATTACCAGGTGTATCAAAGAAAACAGTACTAGTGACGGTGTCGATTGCCAACATCTGAAACAAAATGTGAGTGACTGGCACCCCGCACGCCATAAGTTGAGGATCCCAATCAGAATGAAAATTGGCAGCATCTTGAACAGTCGGAAAAGCATAAATAACATTTTTCTCCAGGTCAGGGTTAGCACGATTACTCAGTGTAGTCAACACCCAACCTTGGTCAAGATTTTGGAGAATGTAATATTCCAGATGGTTTAGTTGTTCCGCCAGAAGTTTGAGTACTGGAGCGATCGCTTCAATCGATTGAGGCGTCGTTCCATCTTGTGGGGCATTATCAATCAAATTGTTAATTTGTTCGTCTAATTCCATAGGAGCTATAGGGTGAGGAATTTGGCTGCACATAGTCTAAACCTAAATCAAATTTGTCGAGAGTACGTGTATGTTAGGGTCGTTATTGAATGAAAATCATGATGAGGGAAGTCTGCCTGGGCGTGGAAGGACTATTTGAACTGCTGTATAACGAACTCCGGCAGTCCACTCGTGCTTCTAAGCAAAACTGCCAGGACGTAGCAAGACGTATCGCTGATGAAGTTAATCGTATTTGCAATGAAAGTAATCGGATTCAAAACTCTGGGGATGTGGACAGCTGGGCTCAAAACCTCGCTAACCATCGTCTCAAGCAAGTTTGTCATTACTACAAACTGGGGTCGCTCCAAGGAAGGGTAGAACTACAGAGTACTCTTAGTGCGATTATCTACCGCTACATTACACCCCATCAAACGCCGACCAGTTACCAGGCGCGGCTGAATATGATTGAAGATTTCTTACAGGGATTCTATGCCGAAGCCTTGAATGCCTTTCGGCGGGAAACCTCCCTGGAGGAAACCTATCGTCCCCGCAGCCTCCTGGAACTATCAGAATATATGGCGTTTACAGAGCGCTATGGTAAACGACGTATTCCTTTACCCGGTCGCCGTTCCCAACAGTTGGTCATTCTACGTGCTCAAACCTTTTCCCAACAGCAACCTCCAGAAACCTCTGTGGATATGGATACAGCAGCGGAAGGAGCAGCACAGGAGTCAGATGCGACTTGGAATGATGCGGCGATCCAGCAGGTGCGGGAAGCAATGGTGTTATCAGACTCTGAACCCCTAGACTCCAGCCTGCGGGAAACTGTAATCAAAGAATTATTTGCCTATCTCGAAGAACGCCAGCAACATGATTGTGCAAATTACTTTACTCTGCGGCTGAAAGACCTGCCAACCAGGGAAATTGAGGAGATTTTAGGCATCAATCCCAGACAGCGGGACTATTTACAACAACGGTTTAAGTATCATCTGATTCGGTTTGCTCTGTCTCACCGCTGGGAATTAGTACATCAGTGGCTGGGAGCAGATTTGGATCGAAATCTGGGGCTAACACCAAAAGAATGGCAACGATTTCAAGAAAAACTGAGCTCCCAACAGTCAGAATTACTTAAACTCAAACAACAAGGTTACTCCAATGAACAAATTTCTAAGACCTTGGGTTGTACACTAAACCAGGCACAGAAGCGATGGTTTAAGTTGCTCGAAATTGCCTGGGATATTCGTAATAGTTCAGTATCCGGATCCGGTAGATCTAAAGATGAATAGTGACATAGATAACAACATGGACGCTTTCTATAGCCGCTTAATGGCTTGGCTAAAAGAGTCCCGTCCCGCTGCTTCAATACCATCAAGCGGTCAAGTAAACGATACTGTACCTCTGGGTGAGACGACAGCAGCGGATTTTGACTTTGATGTATATCCCCTGGATTTATCAGAATCACTGGACTTGGAAAACTTGAACATTGTCCCTAATCACAATGGCGAAGCGGTTTTAGACCGCATGTGGGTGGATTCACTAGAATCGATCACCCATGATGACCTTACACTAGGCGGTGAAATCCGCCCCTACAACTTGGGAGAGATGTCAACCGTGCAAAATCGTTTCCAGACGCTATTGAAGCGCAAACTACAAGCTCAAATTGAACTTAACCCACCTCTGTTTCCTTGGGAGACAGAAATGTCAGACTATGAAACTGATATTGTTGACGCAATAGCAGAGTCTTGGGTTTCCGGAGTTAGGTTTTGGATGCCACAGTTGTCTAACTTGGCTTTACCAACTGCCATACCAGAAAACGTTTTATCTCAATTGCTAGAAGCCTGCTCTGAGGCAGTGTCTTCCCAGTATCAGCTAGGGGCTAAACTGGTTAGGGCAGTTCAAAAGCTGTTTCCGGACGAATTCTATGCCCTTAACTCCTGGAGTGGCACCATCTTGATGGGAAGTGCCCGTTCTACAGAACAACTACTGCCATCCCTACCTTACGAAGAAGCTAACAATGACCAAAAGATGGTCTTAGCTCTGTTAGCAGCTAAGGAAATTCTTACCACCCTGACCATTCCAGTTTCACCAAATCAAACTCCTGTGGAGCGCCAGTGGGAGACTAGTGCTGGTTTAGTGACTCTGCGAGCCGAATATCATCAAGAAGATGGTGTGTCTCAGCTACGGGTCAGCACTCGTTTGCCTAGAGGTGGTAGCTTAACTCTAGGTACACCTCAAGCCTCCGCAAAAGCAGAACGTACCTATCCAGGTTACCTGAGTGTAGAATCCTATGATTTACAACCGAATCAGATTTGTTCTATCGAGATTCGCTTCCATCATGGAGAACAGAAACCTTTGACCTTTGCAATCTGCCCGACAAATTAGTCAGAATACTTGCCGGTTAACAGGTGAATAGGTTAATAGGTTGCAGGTTAACAGGTTGCAGGTTGCAGCTTAACAGGTTAACAGGTTGCAGGTGAATAGGTGAATAGGTGAATAGGTGAATAGGTTGCAGGTGAATAGGTGAACAGGTTGCAGGTGAATAGGTGAACAGGTTGCAGGTGAATAGGTGAACAGGTTGCAGGTGAATAGGTGAACAGGTTGCAGGTTATAACCTTCAACATTCCAACCTTCAACATTCCAACCTTCAACATTCCAACCTTCAACATTCCAACCTTCAACATTCCAACCTTCAACATTCCAACAACATTCCAACCTTTAACATTCCAACCTTTAACATTCCAACCTTTAACATTCCAACCTTTAACATTCCAAGCTTGACATATAACCTATCACGCATCTACCATGGTGAGTCAGTTTTGGCAGCGTCTTGAGGCGAAGCCATTGCCTCCTACAGAGGAGTCGATTTCGTTAAGGGTGTTGGTACAGGCACTGGTAGTAGTAGGAATTGTGGCTGTTGATGTCGCCGCATCTACCTTCTGGAGTCTTTGGGCAGTACCCTTAAGTATTGTGGGAGCAACCTGGAGTTGGTATCGTCGTCGCCAACGTAACATTGCTCTGAAATTCTTGCTGGCATTGGGGATGTTGCTGGCATTGGGAGCCTTTTTGGGCAATGTATTCAGTCAGCTCAATGATACCCGCTTGGCTCTGGCTCAGTTGTTAGTTCAGCTGCAAATTCTCCATAGCTTTGACTTGCCGCGCCGCAAGGATTTAGGCTATTCGATGGTAATTGGGCTAATCCTGTTGGGGGTCGCTGGTACTGTGAGTCAGACTCTGGCGTTTGCCCCTCTGTTGTTAGTATTTTTAGCGATCGCATTACCGGTTCTTGTCCTGGATTACCAGTCACGCTTGGGTATATCTACGGAAAAAAAAGGTAAAAAATTATATTGGTTTAATCCACACTCCTCACCCATACCCCTAAAGCGTCTCATTTTATTCATCGGGGTAATTATGGCGCTAGGGTTAACGATTTTTGCTCTGATGCCTCGTTTCCCTGGTTATCAAATCCAGATGTATCCCGTCAGTGCTCCTGGGGAAATGGCAAACCGGAGATTTGATTCACAAAATAGGTTAATTGTTAACCCTGGCTATGTAAGTGAAGGGAAACAGCAAGGGGAAAATGGTAGTGGTGACTCTCAAAACGCTACGGGTTCTGGTGAGTTGGATGAGACATTTTACTATGGCTTTAATAGCAAGATTAACCAGAATCTGCGGGGAGAACTCAAACCTAAGGTAGTGATGCGGGTGCGTTCTCAAGCACCGGGATTTTGGCGAGTGCTAGCGTTTGACCACTACACGGGTCAGGGTTGGGAAATTTCTCGGGATAATCAAGTTCAGAAAATAACTCGACCAAGCTGGTCCTATCGCTTCCAACTCTTACCTGCCTTGATCACAGGTCAAACCAAAAAGGTAATTCAAACCTATACAGCTGTATCAGAATTGCCGAATCTGATTCCCGCTTTGGCCTATCCTAACGAATTGTTCTTTCCGTCGCGGGAAATAGGTATTGGAGCAGAAGGCAGTTTGCGATCGCCTTTAGGTTTAGTAGAAGGACTAACCTATACCGTAATATCAGAAGTTCCATTTCGCGATCGCACTAAGTTGCAGCAAGCTGGGGATAACTACCCCAAGTCGATTCAAAACTACTATCTGGATATCCCCCCCCAAATTGCAGTGAGGGTCAGGCAACGTACTGAAGAACTCCTAGCCACTTCAGAAAAACCTCTTACTTCTTCCTATGAAAAAGCCTTGTATCTAGCCCAGGCGGTTAAGCAGCGTTATCGCCTCCCCCAAGACCCCTCACAATTCCCTTTTTTAGAAGAAAATCAAGATTTGGTGGAAGCCTTTCTCTTCAAGTATCAAGGTGGTTATCCCGACCACTTCTCCACCACCCTCACGATTATGCTCCGTTCCATAGGCATCCCAGCCCGATTAGTGGCTGGATTTGGCACTGGCGAATTTAACCCCTTTACTGGGTTTTACATCGTCCGCAATACTGATGCCTATGCCATGACTGAGGTTTATTTCCCTCAATACGGTTGGTTTGCCTTTGACCCCATCCCAGGTCATGAATTGCTGCCCCCCTCCGTCGAGCAATATCAAACCTTTAGTGTCTTGCGGCAGTTTTGGCAGTGGGTAGCAGGTTGGCTCCCCTCACCAATAACTGGTTTACTCAGCAACCTATGGCATCTCACCATTGGTACCATTATCCGAATATTTGTTGGATTGTGGAAGATGGTGTCCAGTGGTTGGTTAGGTATGTTGAGCGGTTTGATGTTAGCGATCGCATTTGGTTTTCTGAGCTGGCTAGGTTGGCATCAGTGGAAAAACTGGCGCTATCGTTTCTGGTTGGCAACATTGCCACCAATGGAACAGATTTACCAGCAAATGATCAAGATTTTAGCAACCAAAGGGTATGTCAAACATCCGACTCAAACTCCCCTAGAGTACGCTAGCTGTATAAGTCAAGACCAGCCTCAAGCATCCGCTGAGGTCATTGAGCAGATTTCCCATGCTTATATCCGTTGGCGTTATGGAGGTCACAGACCTAATATTAAACAACTGCGGCGGCGACTGAAGCAGTTTAGCAAAAATAGGTTTAAGGTTTAAGGTTTAAGGTTGAATGTTGAATGTTAAAGGTTGCTTGAAGGTCAACAGTCAACGGTCAACACTAAACGGTTAATAAAAAGACTTTTGCTTTAATGGGGTTCATCTCAGTATTTATCTAATGACTGTTATTCTACCTGCTGTCGTTTCGGTCGGTTTAATTATCCTGATTGGATTTATTGCTGGTCGCACGTTATCTCTGGACAAGCAAACTCTTTCTCAGCTATCTCTTTATATTCTGGTACCAGCGTTGATAGCAGACAGCTTGTATCGGACAACACTGTCTACCGAAAGCACCACTGGTTTAGTTGCTGGCTTGATCATTACCGCTGTGTTGCTTTACCTACTGAGTTGGGGGTTAGGCAAACTGTTGAAATTACCAGCAGTTGTCCAAAAAAGCTTTATGGTTGCTGCTATTTTTCCCAATGCTGGAAACCTCGGGCTTCCTCTCAATTCCTTTGCCTTTGGTACACCGGGTTTAGAACGCGCTATAGTTTACATGATCACAGCTGCCTTGTTGATGTTTGCTATTTGTCCCGCTTTACTTAAAGGGGGTAGTATTAGTTCTGGAGTGCGCTTAACCCTAAAACTACCGCTACTCTGGGCAATGCTGGCAGGATTAACCTGGCGTTTATTGCGCTTAAAACTGCCTTTAGGGCTAGATAAGGGTATTCACCAGTTGGGTATGGCAGCAATCCCTATCGATTTAATTGTGTTGGGGATACAATTGTCCCGCACCCGTTTGGTAATAGGACGGTATGAGGTGCTTGCGACTAGCTTGCGTTTGTTGGTAGCTCCGCTAATTGCCCATACCGTTGGTCAAGCATTGGGACTGGAGGGATTAAATTTACAGGTGTTGGTGTTACAAAGTGCCATGCCTGTGGCAATTAGTACGGTAGTGTTGGTCACTGAGTTTGGGGGAGATGCTCCTTTAGTAGCACGGACAGTGGTTTTGTCTACCTTAGTGAGTTTCCTTTCTCTTCCCCTAGTTTTGTGGGCGACTACTTAGTTAGTATTTATCCATGAATAAGAGCTAAAGTAGAGAATTAACGGATATAGAATTGTAAAAGATTTAACAGGATCAGTAATTATCTGGATTACGAAAGCCAGGTTATTTTGTCATGGTTACATACAGAGATTATTTCTCTGACCATCTTTTTGAACTAGCGCTTTCAGCAATTCAAAGCAGTCATGAATACTCAACTTGCCAGTCCACCTGCTCAACACGACAGTTTAAATGTCCCTACTCGCCAAAGCTCATGTAAAGAAGGAGGTATTGTTACGGATGGAATTGGAGAAGATGGCAATATTACCACCTTCGCGATCGAGGAAGAAGGGGGTGCAAGCACAAAGCGCCTTGTCAGAAGAAGGGGGAGACCTGCTCGAAGCCTTGAGTAACAACCTAACTGCTATCGAACACAAACAACATCTCTCAGGTATTGACCTTAAACCATTACCAGTGAAAAGAATCTCAAGATTGGCACACTTGCCAATTTTTTAGTAATTATAAAGATTAGGGCATATAGCAATCCTATAGGATTGCTATAGTGAGAAATGTCGCCCTCAAGGGGTAAGCCATCTAGTGACAATTCCCTGAACCGATTAGCAGCGTTTTTCAGCATTTAGGCAATTTGTCAACAGAGTGCACTATATTTTCGGAGTAATATCAGGATGCATTTAACTATAAAATTTAGCTGTGAGCAGGGAAATATAGCTTATAGTATATCCTTTAATTGGCTTAGAGTGTGTTTTAAAATACCAATTTATTACCAAACAAAGTATGATATTGACTTGATTAGCCACACTATTATCTAGTAAACCGAAAAAAAAAAAGAACTTGGGTAATCAGCAGAACAGTATAAATACTAGTTCGTTTTGTTTGGCAATAGATGAATATTTTAATTTTGGGCAACCCTGAAGATACTCACGCTGCGCATATCAACTATGCTCTGACTAAGGCTGGAGGCAAGACAAACTATCTCGATACCTCTCTGTTTCCTACTAAATTACGCCTATCTTGGCAGCCACACACTAACGATGGAATTCTCACCCTATCCGATGGCTATCAATTACGTCTGAGAGATATTCGTAGCATCTTTTGGCGTAATTTTTCTGGAGTTCAAATTCCCCCAATCAAAAATCAATTACAGCATAGAGTTGCTTTTAATGATGCTATGAGTACCCTAAGAACGTTGATGCAAGGAACCTCAATTCACTGGGTTAACTCATGGCAAGCTTATGAATTTCATAAGGAAAAACCTCTACAATTGAGCAAAGCTCAACAAATGGGTGTAACGATTCCCCATACTCTAATTAGTAATGATCCAGACGCTATCATTAAGTTTACGAAGTCTTATGAGCAAGTAATTTTTAAGCCAGTCTATGGTGATGCTCATGTCCAGTTTTTAACAGAACAACATCTACAACCTGAACGACTAAACTTAGCCCTGCGGCTTTCTCCTGTTACTATACAGGAGTATATCCCTGGCACCAATATTCGCACCTATGTAATTGGGGACTCGATGTACTCGGCAGAAATTCGCTCCAAGTCTCTTGACTTTCGAGAAGATATCGATGCTCAATTGATTCCGGTCAGGCTGCCAAAGACCGTGCAACAGCAGTGTAAAGCTATCACTAGAGCGTTTTGGCTCCAGTGGACGGCGATTGACTGGCGTTTAAAGCCAAATGGTGAATACGTGTTTCTTGAAGCTAACCCCAGTCCGATGTTTTTACACTTTGAGCAACAAACTGGTTTCCCTATCACCCAAGAATTAGTTAATCTTCTGATCAGTGATATCAATTGAGTCCTGAGTCGGAAAGTGCAGAGTTCCGACTCCACAGTTAACTGTCAACAATTAACAATCAACAATTAACAGTTAACAGTCAACGGTTAACAACATTAGTCTTAGACTTACAAGCTAAGGTGTGAAAACCATTCATGACATGAACCGTTGGAGTATCGGGTGTGGGTATTGTGTACCAATCATTCTCCGATTCTTCCCGGCTGATTATACTACCCTGGGAATCGTATTGTTCAAAACGCGATGTACGTATGGAACGCTCAGGGCAATTAACTTGAACCGTGATAATGGCAGAATACACTCCTGGTTCGAGAGGATTACCAAATACTATCCTACTATCAAAGGAGTGGATGGGATTGCCCATTTCATCAGTGGTGGTGACCAAAGAATCGACATCAAAGTAGTGGATATTGCCTGTCTGAGCATTTGACATGACTCTGACCCAACGCCTTGGTTTTGTCTGAGCTATAGCAGTCTGAGATAGACAAGCGATCGCAGATAAGATTAACAGAAATTTACCCATAGAATTTACCAATAGTAGTATCAATTTATTTAGTATCAATTTAGTATCAACGGTGACAGCTCGGAAAGCTGCCACTGTGTTACACTTAATAGTAAAATCTAGCAGGATTTATTCAACTGTTTCCGAAGCAACCAGGCAAGCCCTATCACTCCTAAGGAAGCAGAAGACACTGGTTCTGGTACAGACTTAGATTCAGGCTTGTCTTGGGACTTAAGTGCTGCTAAGGTGGATTCCGCTAGGATCTGATGGCCAGCTGTCGTTGGGTGGAAGCTATCCCAGAATAAAAACTCGTCTGGATTAGCACAGGCAATCAACGTTGCTTGATCTAAGCACGTTTCCGTCACATTCGTGAAACCAAAGTCTCCAGGATTGGTCACAACCTGATTAAATAGGTCATATTCATCAAAGAATATCAGGTTAATGTCAGGTAATGATTGGCTCAAAACCTTAAGGGTGGAGTCCAACACAGAGTTATGCTGCTCGATCAAATCCGTGAGGCGAGTCGATAATGCACTACCTAGCCTCAGTGATTGAGGTATCTTTCCCAAATCCGGTAAGTTAAGCACTAGGAAATTGCGAGCACCAAAGTTATACAGGGAGTTCAGTGCTGTCTGTATATTCCCGACGACCTCAGTAGGATTAGGAGGTTCCACACTCTGGTAATCATTAGCACCTGACCACAGAATATAGAGGGCGTTGGGGTCAGCCATCTGATCAGATACGATTAGGTCATTGGTAAACCCTGGGACTTGGGTGAGTAATCCCGGTACAACCTCCCCGAACTGACCAATCCCAGCCAATCCGGTTCCAGCACCACCAAAAGCAAAGTTTACGCTTTGAGTAGTCGTCGCACCATTGAAGAAAAAACTCACCCGAGGGCCATCGGGAGTGATAGTGATTGGAGACAGTATCGGGGAATCCGGTAACAGCAACGACAAATCAGTAGATCGCTTCAGGTCTATGTCCAGAGCATCTGCTAGATAATCTACCCAGATCGGACCATTGCTAGAACGTCCCTGAAAGTAGGGTGGACTCTGGGGGATGATGGGAAGAGTGGGATTTAGCTGATTGCTTGCCTTACTGATATTGAACAAATTGCCAGTATCCGATAGGCTATCACCAAACACATAAAGATTAGTGAAATCTAAATCATATGCCCTAGCTTCAGAGGGCAACATTAAAGATAATAGAGAAAATCCGAAAGCCGTAATTGCGTTTTTCATTTTTGATTGTCTGTGATTGTGGGCAGGTTTCAATCGAAAACTAAAAACCTACAGAGATAGAGTACTGCTTTGGGTGACTCTCTTTATTAAGAGCTGGCAAAATTTTTGGGTTATAGTATAAATAAACAATAAAGTCTTACAATAAATTTAGTCAGGCTGGATATGGTATCATGTCCGGGAACATCGATAGTGTAAAGCGTGGGTAATTGATAATTGGTAATCGGGAATTGGTAAGTGTGATTACTACCAAGCTATTCCCTATTTACCCTTACCGATTACTAAAATAAACAACAAATAACACTACCGAAACAACCGGACACGATCTGACAGGTTAGTCGCTTTTTTTAAAAATACGGTTATGACATTTAGATACTCTACCAGTGGTGCTACATCAGTCATTTCCAGAAGAGTAGCTGAAAAATCTTCTACTTATTCTCCTAGCAAGAATGAACTCCATGATGTCCAGGAGCCGATTATCACTGCTCCCCTAGAAGTGCGCCGAATTATAGAGCGAGTCTTGCAGGCAGAAAAGGATAAACTCTATATGAAAACTCCCCGTAATATTAATGATGATATCCTGAGAATTGTCAAGGAAGAAGTTCAATGAAGCTGCTATCTATTCAGCTATTTAATTTTCGTCAGTTTTATGGTAAGACTCCCGTGATTGTGTTAGCCAGTGGCGAGCGAAACACTACGATTATTCATGGGAATAATGGTGCAGGTAAGACTACCATCCTGAATGCTTTTTCGTGGGTACTCTATGAAAAGTTTAGTGCTGCTTTTGCTTCAGAAGACCAACTGCTGAATAAGCGAGCTCTTGCTGAAGCTCAGTTCAATAAACCAGTAGACTGTTGGGTAGAAGTGGCATTTGAACATAATAATAAACGCTACCAAGTCAAACGTCTATGTCGTACTTACAAAACTGAGTTAGGAGTCGATCAAGGTAACACAGAATTGTATCTCCAAATCGCTGGAGATGATGGACGCTGGTTATTACCTCAACAACTACCCGAGGATATCATTGGTCAAATTTTACCAGCTAGTTTGCACCAATACTTCTTTTTTGATGGGGAACGAATTGAGCAACTGGTACGCTCCGATAAAAAGTCAGAAGTTGCGGAAGCAACCAAGACCTTGCTAGGGGTAGAAGTTTTAAATCGCTCCATTAAACATTTAAGGGAAGCGAAAAAAACCTTAGACTATGAATTGTCTTTAATTGGCGACTCTGAAACTAAGCAATTGCTTAAACAACAGCGAAAATCGGAAAAGAAGAGCCAGAGTCTAATCAAGCGTCAAAGGGAAATCAAGCAGGAGTTAGAGGAGCAAGATGAGCTAAAGAAGATAATTGGTCAACGGTTATTAGAACTCGGTGGCGCTCAGGAGTTACAACAACTGCGGGATGAACTAGAAGCTAGAGAAAAGTTAATTATAGAACAGCTAAAACAAAGCCAAAATATCTTGAAACGAGCTATATCAACTCGTGGCTATACGGTGCTGCTCTCAGAGGTAAGCTCAACTTTTCAAGAGATTGTCAAAGACTTAATAACGGAAAGAGGGGAATTACCTGTTGGGATTAAGCGGCAATTTGTTGGGGATTTACTTAAACACAAGCGCTGTATCTGTGGTGTAGAATTAACTGAGGGAACTCATGCTCATCAGCAAGTAGCAGCCTGGATGGATAAAGCCGGAATGGCTGAAGTGGAAGAAACCGCAATAAGGATGGGTTCCCAGGTTGATGAAATTAACCAACAGGTGCCTGAGTTTTGGCAGGATGTTGACCAACAACAAGATACTATTGCTCAGGGAAGAACTGAGCTTTCTAGAATTGAGACCCAACTAGATGATATCAAGAAAAAGTTACGTAACTTTCCCGATGAGGATATCAGTCACCTCCAACAACAATTGGATGAGATAGATACTAGGATTCGGGAGCTAACCCTAGAGCAAGGAGGTAATCAACAACAAATTGAACAGTTGGATACAGACATTGACTTAAAGGATAAGCAGATTGCTAAGCACAAAATGAATGAAAGTAAGCAGGCGTTGATACAGCGACGGATTGCTGCTGCTCAAGATTCTATTGAACGGTTAATTGAAGTTAGGGAACGTTTAGAAACTCAGTTTCGGACTTCTTTGGAAAAACGAGTACAGGAGATATTTATCTCAATTTCATTTACACCTTACATTCCTAAGTTGAGTGATAAGTATGAGTTAACCTTAGTAGAAAGTACTCTTGGGGAAGAAAACCTAGTTGCTGCGTCTACGGGAGAGAATCAGATTCTAAGTTTATCCTTTATCGGCGGAATTATTGACCGAGTTAGGGATTGGAGTCAAGAGCATTCTCTGATGGGACCCGATAGTAGTACTTTTCCTATTGTAATGGATTCTCCCTTTGGAAGCTTGGATGAAATCTATCGCCGACGAATTGCTAATATCTTACCTAGACTGGCGAATCAATTAGTAGTTTTAGTGACTCAGACTCAGTGGCGAGGAGAAGTGGCTGATGAGATACTTCCTTTTCTTGGTAAAGAGTATGTGTTGACTTACAATTCTCCTAAGTCTGATTGTGAAGAAGATATTATTGAGCTAGCTGGAAATCGTTATGATTTGGTAAGGCGTAGTCCAAATCAGTTTGAATATACTGAGATTGTTGAGGTAGATTATGAGTAACTATTCAGCTTATGCTTAGATGGGCAAATTACCATAGTTTCAATACTCTCAATCTCGAATGATTAAATTCTCCTGTTCCAGATTTATTTTAAGCTGTTCGCGTAGGATGAGCTTTTAGCTCACGGCTGACAGCTGACCACTGAATTCTTATGATAGTACCTCAAAGGATTGATAACAGCTACATATAGCTAGCTAAAGCCATGTCTTACAGTGAATTTACTCTAGATACACTCAAACATCAATTTAACCTATCGATTCAAGAACGAGTTAACTTATTTGAATCAGTTGAACCAGTTACTCCTAGTCCTTTATTGAAAGAGATTTTAGAAGAAAACCTACCTCTAGGATTGGAAATCGATACGGAAAAAGCGCGCTCTGAATTGATTGTTGCTCCTATTTTAGTGGAAATTCGCAAGCAATTCAAGCGTCAAATCAGCCTTTTCTCTGGCACAGAGTTTACTATTGATAAAAGTAAAGGGCTAAACGGTAGGTGTGATTTTATCATTAGTCATTCTCCTGAACAGTTGGAGGTTACTGCTCCTATTGCTATTCTAGTATAAGCCAAAAATGATAACCTTAAATCCGCTATCCCTCAGTGTATTGCTGAAATGGTTGCTGCTCAAATTTTTAATGATCACAAAAATAATCCTATTCCGTTTATCTATGGTGGAGTCACAACTGGCAGCCTCTGGAAATTTATAAAATTAGTGGAAAATTCCGTTTCTATTGAGTCAGAAGAACACTTTATTGGTAATTTAGATGCTCTGCTCGGTATTCTGTCACATATTATTAATAGCACTCGCCCTCAATCTCTTGCTGAAACCTAGTGATAATTTTGGGATAGTGGCAAGAAAAGTCGGTAAGTAAATAGACACTACATCAAGGGTTAAGCAATAATATTATTGGTTTAATTCTTATTGTTATGATTATCGAAATAATTAAAATTTAGAATAACGTCGATAATTATGTATAATAAGGTTAATTGTTACAAGTAGTCAATCTTATTGAAGTGACTAGGGTTGAGGCTTACCTTACTGCTTATGTTGAATAATCTAAGGGGTAAATTGTGCTATAATAGTGTAAGTTTTAACATCATATCACGTAAAACAAAGAACATAAGCTGTTCGCGTAGCGTGTGTGTAGCACATAAGCTGACGACTAAATGCTTACGATAGCACTAGAGCCCCTACTCATTGCACAATAGAATAGTTATTTGCTCTTTCCCCTACTATGCCAATTGTCCTAACTGATACCAAAAACTTACTATGTGACCTAATTGCTCAATATGGCTCCCGTGTCGATTACTTAGCTATTCGCTTAGAAGAAGCCGAAGGAACTAGCATTTTATTACGGGGTGACAAGATAGAAACCCTTAGTGAAGGTCTTTCTATCGGTGGACAAGTAAGAGCATGTTATAATGGAGGATGGGGTTTTTCGAGTTTTAACCAGCTTAGTGCTATTAAAGAACGAGTCGAAGACGCGATCGCAGCAGCTAGGATTGTGGGTAATCAAGAAACCACCCTTGCTCCCATTGAACCAAGACAGGATGTTTGTAAGTTACCCCTGACTGGTACAGACCCTAGACAAATTCCCTTGGCGCAGAAGAAAGCATTATGCGATCGCTACAATCAAATTCTCAGAAGTTATGACAGTAGCATTGCTACCACTTCTGTCCGGTATGGGGATGTTAACCAGCGCATCATCATTGCTACTTCCGAAGGTACCTTGATAGAGCAATCTTGGGCAGATCTGGAAATGCGTTTTGCTGCTACTGCTCGTAATGGCGATAGTGTCCATACTGGTAGAGAAACCATTGGCTCTCGCCAAGGCTATGACGACCTGACCAATCTTGATCAACAAGTCCATGGAGCAGCTCAACGTGCTGTAGATGCTCTATCCTTACCACCTGTAACTGGTGGTAATTATACAGTAGTTATCGACCCCATCCTGACTGGTTTGTTTGTTCACGAAGCCTTTGGACACCTTTCTGAAGCCGACATGGCTTATGAAAATCCTGACTTACTAGAAGTGATGAGTATAGGGCGTCGTTTTGGCTCAAAGGAGTTGCAAATCTTTGATGGAGCTGCGACCCAAGGACACCGGGGTAGCTATTTCTACGATGATGAAGGCACTCCAGCCACTACCACTCAGTTGATTAAAGATGGTGTATTAGTTGGACGTCTTCACTCCCGTGAAACTGCTGGTAAGTTAGGCGAAACCCCTACTGGTAATGCTCGTTGTCTCAATTACCACTATCCCCCGATTGTTCGGATGACTAATACTTGGATAGGACCCGGAGCTACTCCAGTAGCAGAGTTATTCGATGATATCCCAATAGGAGTCTATGCTCGAAATTGGCTAGGAGGTATGACTAATGGTGAAATGTTTACCTTTAGTGCTGGAGAAGCGTGGATGATTCGCAATGGTCAAATTGCTGAACCTGTGCGAGATGTCACTCTTTCTGGTAATGTGTTCAAGACCTTAGCTGATATTGAAGCTATTGGTGATGATTTCTATTGGGATGAATCCGGTGGCTGTGGTAAAGGTGGACAAAGCGGCTTAGCTGTAGGTTGTGCAGGACCAAGCTTAAGGATTCGGAATGTGGTAGTTGGTGGAGAAATTGAAGGTTGAAGGTTGAAGGTTGTTCGCGTAGCGTGGCCGAAAGGCCAAGGTTTGTAGGTTGAAGGTTTGGAGGTTGAAGGTTTGTAGGTTGAAGGTTTGTAGGTTGAATGTTTGTAGGTTGAAGGTTTGGAGGTTGGAGGTTTGTAGGTTGAAGGTTTGGAGGTTGAAGGTTGAAGGTTTAGAAACAAAAGACTAATTACTAATAGACCTCAAGCAAAATTCTAAAACTATTCTCCAAATCGAAGCCTGTTCTCTGTCATTGTTATTTGATCCGAATTTCCCTAAAACTGTGGCAAAAGCAATGAGTATGCAACGGTTGGTGATATCACCAACACAGTGTCAAGACCAAGGGATTGTTTTAACTGATGCCCAACAGCATTATCTAATTAGAGTGTTGCGGCTGAGAAAAGGCGATCGCTTTATTGCTATGGATGGGGAGGGTGGCTGGTATGTTAGCGAGTTAGAAGGTGATTTGACTCAAGCTCAAATTGTTGCATCTGAGCACATTCAAACCGAATTGCCTCAACAGGTAACCTTGATGGCGGCTATGCCTAAAGGGAGTGGATTTGAGCAAATTTGTCTGATGGCAACAGAGTTGGGAGTTACTAGGATTGTGCCGTTGAAAAGCGATCGCACGTTACTCAATCCTAGCCCTCAAAAGCTTCAGAGGTGGCGACGCATCACCCAAGAAGCAGCTGAGCAATCAGAACGGGAAGTTGTGCCGAAAATTCTTGAACCTGTTGACTTTTCCGATAGTCTTCAATTACCGGAAACTCTAGAAGCCTATCGCTATATTTGTGTAGCTCGGGGAAAGGCTCCCCATCTACTCAATTGCTTATTAGATTTACGATTAGGATTGGATACTGCTCAAACAGACCCTGCTCAACATCCTGGTATTGTAATTGCTACCGGACCGGAGGGTGGTTGGACAACTCAAGAGCTAGAACAAGCTACTGCTGCTGGATTTATCGCTGTTTCTCTAGGAAGTCGCATTCTTCGAGCTATCACTGCTCCTATTGTTAGCTTGTCTATAGTAGCAGCAGTCTCGGAGTCATCAGTTAAGACAAAAGGTGATAATTTTGCTTGAGCAATTGACAACATGATCCGCAACTGATACCAAATCCGGTTATAATAGACTTAATACAAAATTCTAATGTCAAATGCCCAAAAAAGCTTATTTAGCTGACCATCTGAGTAATGGTGAACTGAAAAAAAGATACAGAGCTTCTCAAGACCCCGTAGAAGCAAGAA
>NZ_JAAHIE010000739.1:1733-3026 GCF_010671945.1 Moorena sp. SIO4E2 | reverse complement strand
AATTCTCGGAGAGACTAAAATATCAGCCTGCTCCAAATAGATAGCCAGATGCTCAACTGGTTTCGGTCCTAAAAAATGGACATGTTTTTCCATCCCAAGACAGTGAGCCTTATTCGTGTATTTCCGAATGTCGTCCGCTTCTCCACCGATAATGACTAAGTTAGCCTGATCAGTCTGCTCAAGGGTCAACGCGAAGCTGTCTAGAAGTAGGTCAATCCCCTGATAAGTCTCCAGATTGCCCACATACATCAGGAGGACATTATGGATTCCTAGCTCACGTCTGAGATTACTATAAATAGTACTATACATAGTTACACCAATGTTGAATCTTGAAGTTGAATCTTTAAGCAAAATTTTACACAAACCTGCACATTTTTACTAGAATTATCTTTCCTTACAAAATAAAACGTATTCTTAGGACATCAAAACAATATGTTCTGTTCATTATTAACAATAATTATAAATTTATTTAACTCAAATTATAAAGTATGGAGGTTTTAAATATTTAGTCTAACTTTAAAGACTTTTTATTAATTTGTTAAAGATTAGAGTTAAGCAACGATATATCTGGAATAACTACAGTTTTTCTGGGCTTGTACTTTTGAATATCTGCTGCCAAAGCATCGCAAACTGAAACCACAACTTTGGCATTCTTCACAGCCAGTCCTTCAAAAAAGTTGAATAGTGACGAAAAAATCTGTAGCAAAGGATACTTTTCAATCATTTGTTGGGCTAGAGATGAATCCATGTCATAGATATAGGGAATCTTACACAGGATTTTGAGCCCTAAACCGATAAAGACTGATTCCTCTCCAGCATGAACCAAATCGTAGCGTTTCTTAGTCACTAGGCGAATTACAGCAAGCAACATGAAAAAATCACAGACGATTTTTTTCCAGGAGAAGCCTGGTCGTATATTGCGAACCCAGGGTAGCTTAGGGGTTCGGTATACCTTGATATTTTCATACTTGATGTCACGCCCTTCAGGATAAGTCACGACATCAACTTGGTCTCCCCGTTCAGAAAGCACCTTCAAAACCAGGTTGACTGCGATGGGTGTGCCACGATTCTGATAAAACGGATGAGGAGCGAGTAATAGAATGTTCATCCTACTGACATTTCGTTCATCATAGGAGACTGGTTGATTCTCCCAGACAGTCAATTCATCCCTGCTGCTTTTGACCTCAAGCCGATCAGTAAGCCGATCAGTTTTGCTCGTTAAATACACGTTTATCTCCCCCTATATTTAAAGCACTCTAATCAAGAGCGCCCCATTTCCAAGCCAGCTTGATT
>NZ_JAAHIE010000739.1:0-1294 GCF_010671945.1 Moorena sp. SIO4E2 | reverse complement strand
CAGCTAAGGGCTGAATGCTGAATGCTTACGATGATACTTTGGTTAGCCACTAACCAACTTGATTTCCAATTGATAAGTAGGTGGGCATAAATAAACGTTAAAACTCAAAATACGAAAATAAAGCTGAAACCCTTTATTAAAGGGGTTTTCAGCATTTTGAATCTCAATCGCTATTTTACGGATAATTAAGCTCACCTACTTATCACTAAGGTTGTTCAACATTAAAGGACACCACTTCTCTGACCCGATAAATCGGTCTTCCCTGAGATTCGTGGTAAGTACGCATCAGTAGTTCTCCTAGTAGACCAAGACTAAACAGTTGTACACCAGTCGAGATCAAGAGTACTGCCAAGATTAGTAAAGGCCGATCCCCGATATCTTCATTAAGACCTAGCTTGAGAATGGTCAGATAAGTCCCAATGATTATGCCCGTGCCTAGGGAACTCAGACCTAGTAATCCAAATACATGCATGGGTCGGGTGAGGAATTTCTTCATAAAGAAGATGGTCAACAAATCCATTAGCACCCGGAACGTTCGCCCCAGACCATACTTACTACTACCATAGCGACGAGCATGGTGACGCACGGGTAACTCGGTAATTCTTGCCCCCTCAATAAATGCCAAGGCTGGTAAAAACCGATGTAACTCACCGTACAGGTTCATGTCTGCTACCAATTCCGAGCGATAAGCTTTCAGAGAACAGCCATAGTCATGGAGTTTAACCCCAGTGGTGCGTCCAATCAGCCAGTTGGCAATTTTGGATGGCAGTAAACGAGTCACAGCCGCATCCTGCCGTTTTTTACGCCAGCCACTAACCAAGTCATATCCTTCCTCAAGTTTGGCAAGCAGCATGGGAATGTCGGCTGGATCATTTTGTAGGTCACCATCTAAGGTAACAATGGCACGACCCCGAGCATAATTAAACCCAGCTGCCATCGCAGCAGTTTGACCATAGTTGCGACGCAAAATTACCCCTCGCAAATCAGGGCGGGAGAGGACTTGTTCCTTGAGCAGTTGGGTTGAACCATCTGTGGACCCATCATCGACACAAATAAGCTCATAGGTGAGCTTAGTATCGGTTAAGGTGGATGCGATCGCATGAATCAGGTGGGGCAAACTCTCCACCTCATTGTAGATTGGTACCACCACTGACACGTCTGGTGTTATATCAGTGCCAGACCAGTTCTGGGCATTTAATTGCCCTTGTTTAATTAAGGAAATTTCCATAGGATGCCCCAGGTTGAGTAATATCCAATCCGGTTTAAACTATAAGCACATATTATTGATGGTCTA
>NZ_JAAHIE010000738.1:0-3028 GCF_010671945.1 Moorena sp. SIO4E2 | reverse complement strand
AGATAGGGTCGCCTTATTAAAAAATATTTAACCCTTTTCTGCATAACCTGCTAACTATAAAGGCGACCCTATCTAAGGTTTTGTCTCCGGGGGAAACCACGGCAGCGCGGTCATGGGGGGAACCCCCTTTGGCGGCGCTGCCTCCCCAAGACCGTAATGGTGCGTTTGACCCGTAATTAAATTCGCCACGGGTCGCACCTCTGCATCGCTTATTCAAAAGCACCATCTGTAGCACCTCAAGTAGCGTGCGCATTAGCTGATACGCGACACGCTGATACGCGACACGCTGATAGCTGATACGCGACACGCTGATAGCTGAATACTTACATATAAATTAATGATGTATTGTCGAAGTGCGGCTCGTTCCAACTAGGAGCCTTTAGAAAATAAAGGGCCATTGAAATCACACTAGCTTACCAAAAAATTTGGGTAATCGCGCCCCGTCCTTATAGGAGACGCGCGCCTCAGAGTTAAGAAGCATTTATTGGGAGCAGGCTATGAGCAAAAGGGTTAAAACTTATTAATTAAGGCTTCTTAACTCTTACGGTAGGCTTTTTGTTAAATTAAGACTTGACGGTTTTTTCGCATCGTGTTAAGATAAAAACCTAACGAAAAAAACAATTAATGTTCTAGATAAACATGATATTAAAATAAGTAGATGATGTAAAAAATCAGCTAAGATATCAGCTTATTGCATCATCAAATTATTAGATTTGGATATCTACGAAAACATAAGATCAAGAAAAAGTTTATCTAACTTGTTAACTAGATTAGGTACGGTGGGGTTAGAAGTTACCTTAATCAGAGGGTCGCCTTTATAGTTAGTCGGCGCTTGTGTAAAAAGTTTTAACCTTTTTTATTAAGGCGACCCTCTGATCAGGTTTCGTTTCCGGCACACCGAAACCTAGGTCATAGACCAAATACGCTTGGGTCGAATCCACCTCTATTTTTCCTGGCTCCGGCAAGGGTTTTACAAGTCACCCCGTTGAACGCGATCGCGTGGCCATAGGCCAAGCAAGAATCCCCGTCCTTCCAGGGCGGGGAGTGTCAATTGGTAGCTTACTCCACGCTGTGACCGACAGTCGTTATGATCTGTCTAATTGACTCTTCAGATGCTTCGGTTTCAACTCTAACCGTCTTTGATGTTACATCCACTGCGACTTTAGAATCTGGCTCCTGTTGGAGTATACCTTCGGTAATGGTCTTGGCACAGACATCACACGCAATACTGGGAACTTTTAACTGTACTACTGCCATAGTCAATACTCCATCAGTTTTTCTTACAGCCGTTAATCAGCTTGCCCTTAAAGCTCGCAGCCCAAGCTAGGAATGTTAATCCTTACCAATAACTTAGATCGATTGACGACAATACTCAATGGGCCTAGCCAGGATTGACTAGACCCATTCGAGTGGAAAAAGACAAATTTTCAACGAGTTAACTTTCTGACTACCAGTTTTGAATCACTACTATGGTTGGCAAACTACACAGATACACCTAATACTAAATCTCACACAGTCGTGTCTTTCCGGACTTTGGTTTGGCTTACTCCAACTTCTGTTGGTTTCTCGCCACTTTTTGCTATGTTCGATTGGTGCCTACTGTGGCTGGGTCATAGACCGGTAGAAATCATCTTATCTATGCCCATTTAGTTTCTGGCTTCAGGTTCTTCTCTGAAGGATGACTTCCACTCTTTAAAACTAACACGGCCTTCTGGAGATTCCGAATACTTGTTGTTAAAGTTAATCAGTCTTTACAAACTGCAACGATTAGATGAAAAAGTATGAAGCATGTAGGGTCAAGGGTGAAGTGTTAATTGCTTTGTCAGCTATCAGCGTGTCGCTTATCAGCTATCAGTCATTGGCCAAGGGCTTTTCCCCAGACTTGAAATTATCATTAATCTCGAACTATGAAGCTGATGGCTGATAGCTGACGGCTGAATGCTTACATTTGATTAACTTTAATGGTACGGTACAGCAATCATTTCTAATGTGTCTGGGATTTCCCCAATACATTTCCCCAATACATTTCCCCAATACATTTCCCCAATACTCAAAGGGCCTAGCCAGGATTGACTAGACCCATTCGAGTGGAAAAAGACAAATTTTCAACGAGTTAACTTTCTGACTACCAGTTTTGAATCACTACTATGGTTGGCAAACTACACAGATACACCTAATACTTAATCTCACACAGTCGTGTCTTTCCGGACTTTGGTTTGGCTTCCTCCAACTTCTGTTGGTTTCTCGCCACTTTTTGCTATGTTCGATCGGTGCCTACTGTGGCTGGGTCATAGACCGCTAGAAATCATCTTATCTATGCCCATTTGGTTTTTCGCTTCAGGTTCTTATCTGAAGGATGACTTCCACTCTTTAAAGCTAACACGACCTTCTGGAGATTACGAATACTTGTTGTTAAAGTTCAGGAGTCTTTACACACTGCAACGATTAGATTAAGAAGGTTTAAGGTTGAAGGTTAGAAGGTTTAAGGTTAGAAGGTTTAAGGTTATTGGTTAGAAGGTTTAAGGTTATTGGTTACAGGTTATTGGTTACAGGTTATTGGTTACAGGTTGAACGCGCACGCGTGGCCTTTTGGCCAAGGTTGAAGGTTACAGGTTAGATGTTGAAGGTTACAGGTTACAGATTGCTAGTTATACATCCAGCTTTCAGTTGTTAAGCCTCTAATCTTCAACCTACCAACCTCCAACCTACCAACCTTCAACCTACCAACCTCCAACCTACCAACCTTCAACCTACCAACCTCCAACCTACCAACCTTCAACCATCAAACCTTCAACCATCAAACCTTCAACCTGTAACCTTCAACCTTCAACTTTAAACCTTCAACCATCCAACCTTCAACCTTCAACTTTAAACCTTCAACCATCCAACCTCCAACCATCACAATGGTTTGCTCTCCTATCAAGGGTGGGCTTTCAGCTTCGCTTCTATGTCAGAATGGATCATACGTAAATTAAGAAACATAGCGATAGGGTTTTACTTCCCATAAGCCCATACCCTAAAGCTGAAT
>NZ_JAAHIE010000737.1:0-3034 GCF_010671945.1 Moorena sp. SIO4E2 | reverse complement strand
TTGAAAACTGTCCTGGCTTAACTCCAACCCCTGAATCCCTAGCTAGTCAGGGTCAATTGGCTCGTCTTTTAGACACTCCCATACCCTTTATTGCTCAGATTGGCTTTTGGCAACCCGAACTTGTGGTCAGTCAGGGACTCCTAGAAACTCTTTCATCGGAACATCTAGAGGCTGTGATCACCCATGAGCAAGCTCACCACCATTACCGAGATACCTTCTGGTTTTTCTGGCTAGGATGGATTCATCGAATTACCGCTTGGTTACCAAATACAGAGTCATTGTGGCAAGAACTATTGAATCTACGAGAAATCCGTGCTGACCATTGGGCCGCTAAACGGGTCGATGCCCTATTGTTGGCAGAATCACTGTTGACTATGGTTAGCAGTCCCATGATAACTACGGAAAATTTCTGTGCTCCCTTTAGTAGACCTGTGCCTCCCAGTCGCTTCCAAGAGAGAATCGATGCACTCTTGACAGAGCCAGAGTCTGCCACTGGTACTAGCTCCTGGAATTACTCCTGGAATTGGAGTTGGTTGCTATACGTATTATTACCCCTATTGGTTGTACCGTTTCACCAATAAACTTAAGGGCAACAGGCATTACCACAGGCATTAGGCCACAGGGAAAGGGGAAAAAAATATTTTTTTTGGTCTTGACGTCGCGACATAGTGATGTAACTATATAAATATATCGCGACAAAAGGAACGAACACACAAAACACGATAGTAAAACACTTAAATAAACCCCGTAAGTGTAGTAACTACCTAAGTGTATTAACCAGTGTATTAACCCATTGTCATGATATCACGATATACCAATAGAAGTATATCGTGACAAAATGTGCCAAACTTATAAGAGGACAATCACATGTTGCTCTCTCTGGAGCTAGAGGACAAGGACATTGGTTCACAAAAAGACAGATCCCCGGTATGCATTACTGCGAGGACATATTCCCAAACATCTACTAAAGCGCTTCCGCAACTACTGTGTCGAACACGAACTTGACTACAGTGAAGGACTAGAAGATGCGCTGACTAAATTTTTTCAGTACCTAGACAGCAGCCAACAATTAGCAGTTCCAGCACAAACTCCTACCATTGCTGATCTGATTCATGGCTGGAACTTGGAAGAACTATCACGATTAAGTGAAGTTAGCGTTGAAAACCTCCAAGCCATCTTGGAAGGAAACCGACCCACAGATGATGATCTGATTGGTTTGGGTGTAGTGCTATGCAAGAACAATGATGAACCTTGGACAACCGATGAGTTAGTGGAGATTCGCGATCGCTGTTTCTACGGTTTTCCAAAATTGTCGAGCAACAGCGAGTCGCCAAGGATTCAATAACCGTGATCGGACTAACAGCTGCCAATGGTGATTGCTATCAGAGGGGATTTTTTACAGAAATTATCGGTTTTTGAAGCGATTTTTGGCTAAAATCAATCCTGCCAGTTACTGTACTATGGAAGCCGTCGGTTACTTAGATCAACAACCATAAATCAACAACCATAGATCAACAACCATAGTTAGCCATAGTAGTTAGCCATAGTAGTTAGCCATAGTCTCCGTTGGTCCGGTTTAACTTGTTTAACAGCAACACTCACTACTCAGCGTGTCATTTTAGGTTTCAGTCTTCAACAATGGACAATTTCTTTTTCTCAGGGTGCCATCTATCAGTTACCACGGAAAGCTTCAATATTGAAGCTCCATCACGATTAGCAGCTTACGCTCTAAGGCGACATGCTAGTGAGCTGGCTGTATCTGCTCAAAAACTCAGGCTTCAACGGGCTATTGTATCTTGGCCTGGATGCGAGCGACCTTACCAAATTCCCACCTCCATACTCAGGAGCCAGACAACTATGACCGGACCAGTACGCCAAGACGGAACCTATTTGCTAGGAGCGAACTACCTTCGTGTTAATGATTTTATCAAAGAAAAGCGTCAAGAAGGTCTAATTGTAGTAATTACGTCAATGTGGAATGATGTTTGCTTACACACCAATGACCTACTTGCACCAGAGCGGGGTATTCTCCAACCCCATCAGTGGACTGGCTTTAATTATCGCTACTTGTGGCGTGATAGTCGGGATGACTATAACGAACTAATTGATCGATTGACTCGGGAGCGTTACATTCCCAAATTCCAGTACACCCTCAGGCGTCCCGATGGCACATTAGGCCGCTATGAGACGGATTATTACCTGGTAGAGGATTATCTGAACGTACCAGTGCGCATTGGTGTCAGCGATGTCAATGCTTGGGAACTGATATCAGAACCCTTAGCAAGTTAGTTTCCATTTAGCTGTCCGGCAAAAGAAGCCCCACAACGAACATGCGCAGCATGAGTGTTTAAAGTTACCGTAAGGATAGGGTCGCCTTAATTAATAATTTTTAACCCTTCTCTGCATAGTCTGTCGCCTGTAAAGGCTCCACTATCCTAAGGTTTCGTCTCCAGGGATGAATTTTGCACAGAGTCTTTCGGGACAGGAAAACGAGCTATTAAACTTCTGATTAATTCAGATTGAGTCATTCCTCTTCGTTCTGCTTCCTGTAAGAACTGCCTTTTTTCAAAATCGGTAAGTCTGATAATCAACTTCTTGTCTTTCATTATGGGTTGTCGCATGTGTACAGGCATGTGATCATCAGAGTAGGTCGATCAAACAGGAAGCAAGGGATGAAACTAGCGTATCAATACCGATTAAAACCAACAAAAGAACAAGTAGCTAAAATTGATAAATGGTTGTCAATGCTTTGTGCCCAGTACAACTATTTGTTGGCGGATAGATTGGCCTGGTATGAACAGAATCGCTGTTCCATTAATGCTTGTCCTCTTGTTTGTCATCTCCCTGATTTAAGAAATAATCCAGACTACTACAGCCAAGTGCGATTCGTTGACTATAAACTTCAAACCAATTAAAGGTCAGAAGGAGGATTAGTCGCTAGGTCAGGAAACTGACTCTGATAACTTGATAACCATGATGGTGAAAATCCATCCCTCGTGAAATCCGAGTGACAGCCTTACCCTGATTTATGAAA
>NZ_JAAHIE010000736.1:0-3039 GCF_010671945.1 Moorena sp. SIO4E2 | reverse complement strand
ATAGCGTTTATCGCAGTTATGAGGTACAGTATTCTTTGACTTTGATTCCCTGTATTGATGCAGCGCATCCCTATTCCCTATTACCTATTCCCCTCCTGGGAGGGGTTAGGGGTTGGTTCCTGTTCCCTGTTCCGGTGATCCGCTGTTCCCTAAAATACCGAAATTTTGTACCTCATAGCTATGAGAATTGCTATATACTCCTTAAGCAAATTTTCAAACAGGCTTTAATAATCTTTATGCAGCTAATAAATTTGCTTCGATACTATAGATAATAAACGAGTAAAATACTCAAAATGTTTATTAATCCTAGGGGGTGGTTCGGGAAGATTATTCCTTCCCATACACCAACTCAGTATACAGATATTTCTACAAATAAAGATACATCATCACAGCATAACACTCGGTTAAATCCAGCTAGATTAGGTTTTATACTAGCTGTTTTTTTTCCCCTATTCGGAGCAATTTCAACGGCTCGTGATTGGGAGGGAGTGCAACGGATGGAAAGACAAACCCAAGCTTGGTTTTTCCAACTTAGGGCTCCGGTGACTCCCCCAGACAATATAGTGATTTTGGCAATTGATGAGGAGTCTCTGAATTTAAATCAATCCTATTCTAATGATCAGTCTCAAGCACTAACTGATTTAGAACTTATCAAAAGCTGGCCTTGGAAACGAGCTGCTTATGCTACAGCGATTGAGCGGCTGATGGCTGCCGGAGCTAGGTCTGTCGCGGTTAGTCTTGTGTTAGATAGTCCCAGTAGTTACGGTGAGGCAGATGATCAACGGTTGAGAGAGGTGCTAAAAAACTATGGCGAAAAGGTTACTCTGGCCGCTATGTATGAGACTTACGAAACTGTTGAAGGTGAGACTATCAAGCTAGTTAAGCCAAATTCTTTGTTTGAGACACCCCAGCTATCTGTAGGTTCGATTAATTATCCTGTTGAGCCGGATGGCAGAATCTATCGTCTAGCCAATCAGTATCCCAAAGTTTGGGCTAAGAATAATCCAGAATTGGCAGAAACATCTAATCAGCTGATTTTTAAAGTACCTTCCTTTAACGAGGCTACCTTGGCCAAAAGGCCACGCTACGCGAAGGCAGCTGCTCAAGACTCAGGACTGAGGACGAAACCCAAAGCAGAGAATATTTTCTTCTACGGTTCGGATGTATTTCCATCTATTCCCTTCTGGTATGTCTTAGACGATAATCGCTGGCACACTCGCCTAGAAGATGGTAAGTCTTTCCAAGACAAGATTGTGTTAATTGGACCAACTGCTAGCTCATTACCAGATTTTCATCGGACTCCTGTGTCCGACAGAATGGCTGGGGTGGAAATCAATGCTAATGCGATCGCAACACTACTCGAAGGTCGTGCCATTGTCCAAGCAATTCCCAATCCTATCCACAGAGGAGTGTTGATCTTCTTAGGGGTTACGGTAGTAAGGTACTTATTCAGTCGGATTAAGCGATGGCAAGTTTGCCTAGGCTGGACAGTGCTCGGGGTAATCACTTGGGGAGGAATCAGTTATCTATTTTTCGTGTATGGGCGGCTAATTTTGCCTACAGCAGTGCCTTTAGTTAGCATGACTCTCAGTGGTATTTTCTGTAGCGCTATGGGAGCAATGCAAGACCTGAAGAATAAACAGCAACTACGCCAAACTCTCAAACATTACGTTTCTGCGCCGATTGTCCAAGAAATTATCTCTGGACAGGATGATTTACGCAATTTGCTGGAGGAAACGGAACAGGAACTATTTGCTACTAAGTTAAGTGGACGCTATCAAATCATCAAACGACTTAGTGCTGGAGGATTTGGCGAAACCTTTATTGCTGAAGACACCCAACGACCGGGAAATCCGACCTGTGTGGTCAAGCAGCTCAAACCTGCTAGCAATAATCCTCAACACTGGCAACTGGCTCGACGGTTATTTCACACCGAAGCAGAAATTCTGGAAAAGTTGGGCAAACATCACCAAATACCTGAGCTGTTAGCCTATTTTGATCAAAATCAAGAATTTTATCTAGTTGAAGAGTTCATTAATGGTCATCCTCTCAGCGATGAGTTACCACAGAAACCTCTTCCTGAAGCCAACGTCATTGCCATAGTGGTAGATATTCTACAGGTATTGCAGTTTGTCCACAGTCACAGTGTGATTCACCGAGATATTAAACCCGATAATCTAATTCGGCGCAAATTAGATCACAAGCTGGTGCTAATTGACTTTGGCGCTGTTAAACAAATTACTAATCAATTGCATCCAAGACGAAACCTGACTAATTTCACAGTGGGCATTGGTACTAAAGGTTATATGCCTAATGAACAAGCTGTGGGTAGTCCAAGATTTAACAGTGATATTTATGCCACAGGTATGATTGCTGTGCGATCGCTTACTGGCATACCTCCTAGCAAATTACCCACAGATCCCATAACTGGAGAAGTAATTTGGTTCGATAAGGCACAGGTCAGTCCTGAATTAGCTACAGTGGTCAACAAAATGGTGCGCTATAGCTTCCGAAGTCGCTATCAGTCGGCTCAGGAGGTATTAGAAGCACTGAAACCTTTAACCACAACCTTGCCAACATTCTCGTTTAGTAGCCCTAAGTCATCCGTAGTGCTAGAATCTGAGGCTTCCACCGTGCCAGCACTACAGGAAACCATGGTTGATAGTGACTGTTCGAGTTCACAGAAAACTGTTCCGTTGTCGGAATCTACCACAGTGCTAGAGGAGGAAACCATGCCCGATAGTGATTATTCGAGTTCACAGAAAACTGTTCCGTTGTCGGAATCTACCACAGTGCTAGAGTCTGACGAAACCTGATCCTAGTGATTAGTCAAGTGATTAGTCAGTCAATAGGCCAGTTGAATGTTAAGTGTCTACTTTCAAGATTCAACCTACCCTACACCGAACGCCAAAGTGCGGCTCGTTCTAGCTAGGAACCTTACAATACAAGGCTTATGAGCTAGGGGCGCGAAGGAAAACCTTCAAAGCCTAACTGACTGTTCGGATGGTGGTCTTTTGGAGATAAGTGACACCCTATCTG
>NZ_JAAHIE010000735.1:0-3056 GCF_010671945.1 Moorena sp. SIO4E2 | reverse complement strand
TGAGTGTATTAATTTAGTACGAGAATTAATGAGACTTAATCGTAATAAATGGAAGTATTATTTACGAGGAATGAGAGCTAAATCGCTTGTCCTGTCTGCTTTATAACTATTTTCGTCGCCCCCCCAGGATTTGGTATTACAACAGCTACATAAAACTTAAAAAAAATAGGTTTTCTTGCACCATATAAAAGGTACTATTGAATAGTGTTTTAACTTTTACCTAACTATATCCCCCCGATTTATCTTATTATGCGATAGACAATACACATTGGGACGCTTGGAGTTACTGGGCAATTGTATAAAACTATTGCGTTTTATATTCGCTTCCAGACGGGAGGAGAAAATCATCCCCGCTAGGTTGTTAACAAAGTTAGTTACCAGAAATAAAAACTAGATGAAATTAGAGAAAACCAATAAACAACTTGATTTAAATAAACAAAAAAGAGACTATACAATAGAAGTTGTCGATCATCAATATATACTCAATCGCTGGAAAGAGATTGAAGCCATTTTATATCGAGTTTTTGGAGATTCAAAGTTTAATGACAATTTTTTGAGGACTCGTCCAGCAGAACATACTTGGAAAAATATTACCGAACCTTATCAAGAAGGTTTAGTGCATATTATCGCACTAGATTTAGATGAGAATATATTGGGTGCATTTTTTGTGATCCCATCTTATAAACCAGAAGGTAAAGAAGACTGCGATTTAGGATGGATGTTTACAATTGAATTATATCCAAAATTTCGCCATGAGATAATGAGTGCTATTATTTATCAAGTACATGAAGTCACTAAAAATGCGGGCTTTAAAAGAATAATTACCGAAATGGGAACAGAAGCAGGAGCAAAATTTTTGGCAAAAAAAAATGGTTATATTCATACACCTAATACAGATAAATTTAATCGATGGACTAAGGAATTGAGTTGATGCAGAGAATACAAAAAATAGAACTTTACCAAACTAGCTATTCAATAACAGTAAGCAAAAAATATGAGCGATCAATATCAAAAACTTGCCCAGTTCTATGATGATTTTGTTCAAAAAAACAGGAACTACGATCAAATTGCGACTGAACTTGCTGAACTCATAGGAGACGCTAGAGATATATTAGACATAGGGATAGGTACAGGGCTAGTGGTAGAACATTTACTGCAAATTGAACCCGCTTACAAAATTACTGGAATTGATACGAGTCAATCTCTATTAGAACAGGCGGAGAAGAGATTAGGAAAAACAGTTAATTTACATTGTCAAAATGTCTCCGAACTCGCTCTGGATAAACAGTTCGATGTTGTCTATTCTCGTGGCGGTGCTTGGACATTTGTTAAGGATCAATTTGAAACAATGCTCGCCAGCCATATTTTATCTTTAGCGGAGATTCAAAAAAGTTTTGATCGGGTTGCCAAACATATCAAACCAGACGGTCTATTGATTATTAGTTCATCTAATGCCTATGGTAATAACTTCGTAGAATTGGAAAATGGCATTGTTCATAAGAGAATTGCTCATACTGAAGGAAACGAAGATGAACGTTATACGATTCTCGATTATCTTTTCTATCAAAATGAAAAATTATTGGCAGAACAAAAACTAAAACTAAGATTAATCAGCTATCAAACTACAACAAAGATGCTTAGTCAAGCCAACTTTGTAGAAGAAAGTATCAAAGCTGAAACATATTTCATCTACCGAAAAATTTAAAGCTGATCTTTCTATAATCATGCAGAATCAAAAACTTTCCCAGGATAGACCCTCTATTCCCCCATACGATTATCAGCCCGATCCCTATGTAGGACTTTCAAAACAACAAATTATTGATTTAAGACAACAATATGTGAACCCAGTGGTTGCAACTTACTATCAACAACCGATTATGATTGTTGAGGGTTCGATGCAATATGTATTCGATGAAACAGGAAAACGTTATTTAGATGGTTTTGCTGGAATCGCGACAATTAATCTTGGTCATTGCCATCCTCATGTTGTTAAAGCTGTACAAGAACAATCGGCTAAGTTACAACATACGACGACACTTTATCTACACCCCACTATTGCTGAATATAGCAAAATGCTAGTGGATAAAATGCCCGATCATTTATCAATGGTTTATTTTGTTAATTCAGGTTCAGAAGCGAATGATTTAGCAATGCTGATGGCGAGGGTTTATACGGAAAATTTTGATATCATTACCCTCCAGAATGGATATCATGGTATGAGTGGTAATTCAATGGGATTAACATCTCAAAGTACTTGGAAATATTATACCCCTCATAATTTTGGTATTCATCATGCTATGAATGCGGATGTTTACAGAGGTGCTTGGAATAACCATGAAAATAATGTTGCTTATAAATATGCCAATGAAGTTAAGAATCTAATTCAATATGCAACCTCTGGCAAGATTGCTGGTTTTATTGCAGAGTCTATTCAAGGAGTAGGGGGAACAATTGTTTATCCAGATGGCTACTTAAAAAAAGTCTATGATTATGTCCATCAAGCAGATGGATTATTTATTGCTGATGAAGTGCAAACTGGTTTTTGTAGAACAGGTGCTTTTTGGGGTTTTGAACTTCACGATGTCAAACCTGATATCGTAACCTTAGCTAAGGGTATTGGTAATGGAGTACCTCTTGCTGCTGTGGTGACAACACCGGAAATCGCCCAAGCATTTACTCAAAAGATCCACTTTAATACATTTGCGGGTAACCCTGTTTCTTGTGCAGCAGGTAAAGCAGTTTTGGAGATAATTGAAAGGGAAAATATACAACAAAATTGTGCCATAGTTGGGGAGTATTTACTCAAATCTCTTCAGCATTTACAAGAAACCCATGAATGTATTGGTGATGTTCGTGGTTGCGGACTAATGATTGGTGTTGATTTAGTTAAAAATCGTCAAACAAAAGAGCCAAACTTTGAGCTAGCTTCCTGGGGGGGCGACGAAAATAGTTATAAAGCAGACAGGACAAGCGATTTAGCTCTCATTCCTCGTAAATAATACTTCCATTTATTACGATTAAGTCTCATTAATTCTCGTACTAAATTAATACACTCA
>NZ_JAAHIE010000734.1:0-3056 GCF_010671945.1 Moorena sp. SIO4E2 | reverse complement strand
ACTACCCTGGAAACCCTGTGGATGGGTATTCCCCTAGTCACCAGAGTGGGAGAACAGTTTGTTGCTCGCAACAGTTACACCATGATGATGAATGCCGGAATCACCGAAGGCATTGCCTGGACAGATGATCAGTATATCGAGTGGGGGATTCGCTTAGGCAAAGACCCAGCCCTGAGACAACAGATTTCCTGGAAACTGCGACAATCTCGACAAACTGCCCCCTTGTGGAATGGTAAGGAATTTACTAGGGAAATGGAAAAGGCTTATGAGGCAATGTTAGGGAGATAGGGAGCTGTCAGCTATCAGCTATCAGCTATCAGCTATCAGCTTTCAGCTATCAGCTATCAGCTATCAGCTATCAGCTATCAGCTTAAGCGCTACGCGCACGCTACGCGAACAGCTATGAGTTTATGCACTACAGATGGTGCTTTTGAATCAAACAGGTAACCATTTGTTGAATCTGAGGAAAGTCCCAGCATCGTTCGCACAGCGTGGCCAAACGCGCACGCGTGGCCGTTCGCGTAGCGTGGCCAAAAGGCCAAAAGGCCAAGGCCAAAGCCTGTGCCACAAAGCAGACAACTGACCGCTTAATGCTGACTGCTGACTGCTGACCGCTGACCGGTGAAGGCTTAGGCGTAGAGCGATAACATTAGCCCTAAAGAATTTGGTACAAAAATTTTCAAAATATGTTATAATAATAAATTTTGTGTAATATACTGAAAATGTGGATGGAAAACGTCCGTCACGAACTCGCCGCTAATTCCTTCGGACTATAGCGGGAGATTGATTGCTCTGTCGTGACCAGACTAAGTTCTTAGAGAACTACGTTATTCAGCTCATGACACCTACAAATACGTGCCAGTTTGTAGCAACTGTCGTACAGCTTTAAACAGGCGTAACGAGTTAAACCAGTGAGTTGTACCTAACAAGGTTGAATAACATTGTCGAGGCTAACTCTACCCGTTTATCGGAGTGTTCGTGCGTAATGCGAGTTTTCGTTCTAGATCAAAACAAACAACCTCTAGATCCTTGTCATCCAGCGAGAGCTAGAGAACTACTTAAGAAAGGGAGGGCTAAAGTTTTCAAACGCTACCCATTCACTATCATCATGCCAGATCGGTCTATCGATGATTCTGTTACTCATTCACACAGAATTAAGATAGACCCCGGCTCAAAAACAACAGGTATTGCTATTGTTTGTGAGCAAACTGGACGGGTTACCAATGCTTTAGAAATCAACCATCGAGGTCAACAGATTAAGAAGGCTCTAGAATCTCGACGAGCATTAAGACGTGGTAGACGGAATCGCAAAACCCGATATCGTCAGCCAAGATTTCTAAACCGAACACGCCCTGACGGTTGGTTGCCACCATCATTAATGAGTCGAGTTTTCAATGTTGAGACTTGGGTTAGGCGGCTGATCAAGTTGTGTCCTATAACCGCAATATCTCAAGAATTAGTTCGATTTGATACTCAGAAAATGCAAAACCCAGAAGTATCAGGAGTTGAATATCAACACGGTGAGCTATTTGGATTTGAGGTAAAAGAGTATTTACTTACTAAGTGGGGACATAACTGCGTTTACTGTGGCGCTATTGATACTCCCTTAGAGGTTGAGCACATTATCCCCAAATCAAAAGGTGGTAGCAATCGAGTTAGTAATTTAACTCTTGCGTGCAGAAGCTGCAATCAGAAAAAAGGTAATGACTCGATCGAGAAATTCCTAAGAAAAAAGCCGGAAATACTCAAAAAGGTATTAGCTAAAGCCAAAAACCCTTTAAAAGATGCAGCAGCAGTTAACGCAACCCGATGGGAATTGTTCAGAAGACTAAAACTAACAGAGCTACCTATTGAGGTAGGTTCTGGCGGCTTGACTAAGTTCAACCGGAAAACTAGGGGTATTGAGAAAACCCATTGGACTGATGCTGCTTGTGTAGGTAAGTCTACCCCACAGATGTTATTACTAAGCGGAGTGAAACCACTAACGGTTACAGCCAAAGGTCATGGCGTTCGTCAGCGATGCCGTCCAGATAAGTACGGTTTTCCAAAGGCTCATGCACCTGCTGCTAAGTTTTTTAGAGGCTTTCAGACAGGGGATATTGTCAAAGCTGATATCAAGAAAGGGAAGTATGCTGGGCAATACACAGGGCGAATTGCTATTCGTTATCGTCCGAGTTTTGTGCTTTCGGCAAAGCCGTTCGCGAAGCGTGGCCTACGGCCTCCGCTACGCGAACAAACTTCTGCTCAGAAGATTGATGTACATCCAAAATATTTGCAAACAATCTTTAGGGCTGACGGCTATGAATACCAAGTTAATTAATGCGGATTCGCGCTTGGCTGTAGGCCACGCTACGCCAGGGCAAACGCATCTAAATTCTAGAAGCCTTACTCAGAAGCGATTTCAAAATTAATCAGCATAAATACTTATCGGTTCAATCTCATATCCAGTAGGCATTTCAGAATAAAATGCGTTTACCCTGAATGAATAATTACCAATTATAAATTCTACATTCTAAATTCTTCATTATCAATTCTAAATTATACATTATTATTCCCTATTATCAAATAAAAACACGATGCTATTACAAGACAAAAAACGCTACTACACAGCAGACGAGTATTTAGAACTAGAAGAAGCTGCTGAGTATAAAAGTGAATATCGGGATGGAGAAATTATACCGATGGCTGGAGGAACCACCAATCATAATAAAATTGCTCTCAATTTTGCAGCTAACTTGAAGTTTGCCTTAAAAGGAAAAGACTACGATATCTATATCGGTGATGTGCGATTGTGGATACCTGATTATCGTCAGTATACCTATCCTGATATTATGGTAATTCAGGGGAAACCGATCTATACCGGAAAAGGTAAGACTACTGTGATGAATCCTTTGCTAATTGTTGAAGTCTTATCTAAATCTACTAGAAATTATGACCAAGGAGAGAAGTTTCTCTACTATCGCTCAATTCCCCAATTCAAAGAATATATACTAATAGACCAAGCCAGATATCATGTCATCCAACATGCTAAAACTATTGAAGGACAATGGTTACTG
>NZ_JAAHIE010000733.1:0-3076 GCF_010671945.1 Moorena sp. SIO4E2 | reverse complement strand
TCTATTTTTAAGGCTTTTTGAAGTATTGTTTTTTGCTCTTGTGTCAGATAATTTTTTGCTGGCATATTTCCTATTATTGGGTTATTTATTAATTTTTATTATACCAATTTAAATGCCGAACAGCTTATTTAGCTTCCTATCAGTTAGCCGACAAGCATATGAACCGATTGAGCTTTGGTTCAACGGTGCTAGGGAATAGCCCTGAGCAATGGCAGGACTATTTAGAGTCGATTGGCATTGTGCAGACCAAAGTGGCACAGAGGGTCACCGAAGCCGCTCTGCTGGGTGGATTAATCGAGAGTGGCATTAACCGAAAATTGTTGATTCTCTCGGATGGAGCCAGACAGTTCAATATTCTCATTCATGGGTTGTGTTGGGTTCATGCTGAACGAATCATCCGCAAATTAGAGGGGAGTACCGCTGAGTTTCGAGAGAACATTGAGGAAGTCCAAACCCTTCTATGGGAGTACTACCAACAGCTTATTTGCCTATCAAGATCACCCGAGTGCCGAGCAAAAGGAGTACCTATCTGTTCGCTTTGATGAAATCTTTGGTCGGTGTTATCTGCACCACCCCACTCTGAGCAACGCATTGAACCAATTTAGACAAAACAAGGAGCAATTGCTCCGGGTGCTCGACTTTCCCAATATTCCTCTGCACAATAATGCCGCCTTTTCTGACATCCGAGAATTTGTGACCCGTCGAAAAATCAGTGGTGGCACTCGCTCTGAGGCCGGACTTCAAGCCAGAGATACCATGATTGGTCTGAAAAAGACCTGTCGCAAATTAGGGATTTGTTTTTGGGCGTATTTACTGTCCCGCTTGCGAGGGGATGACAAAATCCCCCCCTTACCAGATTTGATTCGACAAAAGGCTATAGAGCGTGGACTGGTGGGTAGCCCTGCCTGATAATTTGCTGATCCAATTTATCAACCAGCGATTATTGAGAAATTGCCTATTTTTTGATGATGATTTTAGATAAAAAAAATGTAATTGACTGATTTATCCACCATGACTAACCCTATGGCTATCCCATAAAGCTACGGTTTACTCGTCCAATTGCATCACTATTATGGTCAGCTTGTAGAACTTTTTTGAGCTGGTTTGGCAAGCTCAACAGAGTCGCAGTGGTAAGTACCTGGAAATAAATAAAGTTAACGTTGTCAATAATTGTCAAGGCATTGAATCCCTTTATGTTTATTTTTGCCTTGTATTAAGTTACATTTTATTAACAGTTAAATTGAATTTAATCCTACTACTTAACCGCTTAACACCATCTATAATTACAAACCCGTACAACTCCGGTAATTCCTAAATAAATTTTCAGCTTTTTGTCGGAAATCAGGCAATTTATGCCATCGCTAGATTTGCTTAGTTCAAAGAGAGACAAATTAGCTCTCCACAGGACTTACGCAATTACGCTATATATAGCGTGTCAAGTCGAGTAAAAACCAAATTAATCCCTAAAGGGGAAAAACAGATAAAGTAAATGATAAGATCAAGGGAGAAACCAACTAAAAAAATAATGGGAATAAAGATTGGACAAGCTAGATTACTGTCAATATTTGTTGAGTAGCCAAAACAATTACACCATAACTAATTTGGCAGAGCATCTACCAAAAATAAGTCATGATCAAATTAACCGATATTTAAAAAACGAAAAAATTAATCCTAAGACGTTGTGGTTAAATGTCAAAGAATATATTGAAGTAGATGAAAATGGCTATCTAGTATTTGACGATACAGTTTTGGATAAAAACCATTCCCATAAAATAGAATTGGGGCGAAAACAATACAGTGGAAATACTCATAGTGTGGTTCGAGGAATAGGAGTAGTAAATTGTATATACGTTAATAGTAAAACCGGTAAGTTTTGGGTGATAGATTACCGGATATATGCTCCAGAACAGGATGGAAAAACCAAACTAGACCATGTAGAAGACATACTCATAAATTGTTTCATAAGAAACTCCCCTTTAGAGCTGATTTCTAAAGGTAGTCTAAAGAAATGGACTACAACTGTGGTAGTCCTTGTAGATTATTACCTGGACTTCCTCTGGCATTTCTCCATGAGCCGCTTACCTAAGATTGCTAACCCCCATCGCCCAAACTATCCTAGTGACCTCAGTGATGCGGAATGGAGCATCATTGAACCCTACTTACCGAGTCCTAAAGGGTTCGGTCATCCCAGAACGGTTAATCTTCGTGAGATTCTTAACGGGATATTTTACGTACAACGCACGGGCTGTCAATGGGAAATGTTGCCTCATGATTTACCGCCCTATTCTACTGTCTATAAATACTTTCGCAAGTGGCAACCGCTTTGGCATATGGCAAGGGATTCATGACAAGTTACGAGGCCAGTTACGCACCGAATCAGGACGTGACGAACAATCAACGGTGGCGATAGCCGATTCTCAATCGGTGAAGACCACAGAAAAAAGGGGGATGTCTACGGCTATGACGGTGGCAAGAAGGTTAAAGGCCGTAAACGCCATATCGTCGTAGATTCGCCAGGTTTGCTGATTGGTATGTTAGTGACCGAAGCAAACATGTCAGAGCGATTGGGAGCTGTTGTTGTTTTTAATGAGTCGAAAGAAGCTCTCTCCAAGTTGAAAGTGGTTTGGGTGGATCAAGGGTATTCGGGAAAGAATTTTGCCCATGCGGTCAAACAAGTGTGTGGTGAGTCAGTGCAAGTAGAAGTCATAGAACGCAAGTCAAAGGAGTTTAAGATATTGCCAAAGCGTTGGATCGTGGAACGCACGTTTGGGTGGTTGAATCGATTTCGCCGTTTGAGTAAGGACTATGAACAGTATACACAGATGAGTGAGGCGATGATTTCTGGTTCTCTCATTCGCCTGATGACAAAACGACTAGCAACAGTTTAAGGTTCTGTTTAGAAATCAGCTCTTAAAAGAGTATTAATGGATAGTTGGTATGCCACTCAAAGCTGAAGGGGTGACGAAACAGGCTGAAATGCCTGGTATGTAAAGGTAGTACCACTTTATGGTAGAAAAAAGGTAGGTCTTCTATTTGCAACAAAACCTACCTGTTGACAATGTTACCCGAATTCTAC
>NZ_JAAHIE010000732.1:0-3082 GCF_010671945.1 Moorena sp. SIO4E2 | reverse complement strand
CTGGACCAAGCTCCACTCGACAACCAACGCCCCGGGCGGCTACGAGGTGCTGTCGGACCTGGCAGACGGCACAGGCCAATACCTACGGGTACACGGCATCGAACGAGGAACCCAATGGGGCTTCTCCATCAAATCTCTACGAAAGTAAAACACTTAAGTAAACCCCCTAAGTGTAGTAACTACCTAAGTGTATTAACCAGTGTATTAACCTATTGTCAGGATATCACGATATACCAATAGAAGTATATCGTGACAAAATGTGCCAAACTTATAAGAGGACAATCAAATGTTGCTCTCTATGGAGCTAGAGGACAAGGACATTGGTTCACAAAAAGACAGATCCCCGGTATGCATTACTGAGAGGACATATTCCCAAACATCTACTAAAGCGCTTCCGCAACTACTGTGTCGAACACGAGCTTGACTACAGTGAAGGACTAGAAGATACGCTGACTAAATTTTTTAACTACCTAGACAGCAGCCAAATATCAGCAGTTCCAGCACAAACTCCTACCATTGCTGATCTCATTCATGGCTGGAACTTGGAAGAACTATCACGATTAAGTGAAGTTAGCGTTGAAAACCTGCAAGCCATCTTGGAAGGGAACCGACCCACAGATGATGACTTGATTGGTTTGGGTGTAGTGCTATGCAAGAACAATGGTGAACCTTGGACAACGGATGAGTTAGTGGAGATTCGCGATCGCTGTTTCTACGGTTTTCCAAAATTGCCCAGCAACAGGGAGTGGCCAAGGATTCAATAACCATGATCGGACTAACAGCTGCCAATGGTGAATGCTATCAGAGGGGATTTTTTCAAGAAATTATCGGTTTTTGAAGCGATTTTTGGCTAAAATCCATCCTGCCAGTTACTGTACTATGGAAGCCGTCCCTTACTTAGATCAACAACCATAGATCAACAAGCAGAGGTGAGCCATAGTACTTAGCCATAGTACTTAGCCATAGTACTTAGCCATAGTCTCCGTTGGTCCGGTTTAACTTGCTTAACAGCAACACTCACTACTCAGCGTGTCATTTTAGGTTTCAGTCTTCAACAATGGACAATTTCTTTTTCTCAGGGTGCCATCTATCAGTTACCACGGAAAGCTTCAATATTGAAGCACCATCACGCTTAGCGGCCTACGCTCTAAGGCGACATGCTAGTGAGCTGGCTGTCTCTGCTCAAAAACTCAGGCTTCAACGGGCTATTGTATCCTGGCCCGGATGCGAGCGACCTTACCAAATTCCCACCTCCATACTCAGGAGCGAGACAACTATGACCGGACCAATACCCCAAAATGGAACCTATTTGCTAGGAGCCAACTACCTTCGTGTTAATGATTTTATCAAAGAAAAGCGTGAAGAAGGTCTAATTGTAGTAATTACGTCAATGTGGAATGATGTTTGCTTACACACCAATGACCTACTTGCACCAGAGCGGGGTATTCTCCAACCCCATCAGTGGACTGGCTTTAATTATCGCTACTTGTGGCGTGATAGTCGGGATGACTATAACGAACTAATTGATCGATTGACTCGGGAGCGTTACATTCCCAAATTCCAGTACACGCTGAGGCGTCCCGATGGCGCATTAGGCCGCTATGAGACCGATTATTACCTGGTAGAGGACTATCTTAACGTACCAGTGCGCATTGGTGTCAGCGATGTCAATGCTTGGGAACTAATATCAGAACCGTTAGCAAGTTAGTTTCCATGTAGTTTCCATTTTCTATCAGCCATCACTCACCACCAAGACTCAAAATATTTGATCCTGTTACCTAGGTAAGCGGCAAACCGCTTAAGGATTGACCTTGGCCTTTAGGCCACGCTACGCGAATGGTCACGCTACGCGAACGATAACTTGTTACCTGACTTACTTGACCGGTCAATTAAGTACGCTCATTCAATAACTCATCGCTGAATCTTTAGGTTTACTTGAACAGCTACGTAGCCAACAGCGATTTATTTCCCTAAAACTGTTTGCCAACAAATAACTATGCACAACCAATCAATTAATTCGGTGCCTTCTGGCAATCAAAACTCTGAAGCCAGCACTAGTGGTTTGGTGAATTATCCAACGCCGAATCATAATGAAAAGCAGCCGATAGTAAGGGGCTACCAACTGTTAAATAAAATCTCAAATAATCTAGCACTATCTCCAAAAGTGTGTTAGATTATAACTATGGTACTAAGTATTTGGGCGTAATTAAGTGTAAAATAGAAAAGTAGTTAAAAAATCCCAAACAGATAATGCCAGCTCGATTAAAAATTCGTCTAAGTGAGTTAGACATGCAAGAGTTGTTAGAGTTAAAACATGATAGTAATTGTCCAGAAAGAACTAGAAAAAGAGTAGAAGTTATCTGCTTAAATGCTAAAGGCTGGACAGTCTCTCAAATATCTGACTGGATAGATTGGTCACCGAATACAGTGAGAAAAACCATTCATAGGTGGATAATACAAGGAAAATAAGGACTCTGGGATAAGCCGAGAAGTGGTAGGAAAAAAACCTGGAAAAAATCGGATATAGACTATCTAGAAGAGCTTTGTAATGAGGGAAAAATAACTTACAAAGGTGCGCTTTCCGTAGGCGAATTAAATTCGCCACGGGTCGCACCTAATAGTAAGCAATTATCTATTCTTTTAAAAAAAGAGCGTCAAGTGGAATTAAGTCCGGAAAGAATCCGCAAAATAATTAAAAAAAAAGGATATTTATGGAAGCGAACAAAAACAAGCCCAAGACAACATCCTAACCCCAGAGAAAAAGAAGCTAAAAAAGCAGATTTAGATATGTTACGTCTGCAAGCGTCTTGTGGTGATGTTAGGCTTAAATACTTAGATGAAGCGGGTTTCAGTCTTTGGAGTCCTGTAAGTTATAGTTATATAAAGGTAGGAGAACAGAAACAAATTTCCCAAAGTAAAAAGCATAGGTGCGCTTTCCGTAGGCGAATTAAATTGGGTGTGGCTCTTTTGGAAAGACGTTTGGTCAGGTTTAGAGAGGTATCGGAAGAGTAGGAGGAGCAGTAATAGAGCAACGAGCTTGAATTAGTCGTTTCATCAAAGGAAGGCCATCTTTGTACAAAGA
>NZ_JAAHIE010000731.1:0-3088 GCF_010671945.1 Moorena sp. SIO4E2 | reverse complement strand
CCAACTTAGCACACCTCCCATACTTCCCTTCAAGACTCTCTAGGTGAGCAAAAGCCTTAGTATGATGAATGGCGGCATTTCGATTCAATGCCACAAATTTTCCTAGTTTAACTCCCTGCGTCATCACAGAAAACTCAAGAACTGTTTTACCTTCACCATTTTTCTTAGCTCCACGCTCCGGCTCAGGAGATTTTTCTAGTGCGATGCTCCTTTGGTCACGCTACGCGAACGCATTTTGTCCGGTGGCCATTGGCGCTTTGGAAGCGATTGACCTTGGCCTTTGGGCCACGCTACGCGAATGGTCACGCGGGGCGCGATTGGCCTTGGCCTTTGGGCCATGCTACGCGAATGGCCACGCGGGGCGCGATTGACCTTTGGTCACGCTACGCGAACGCATTTTGTAGGGTGGGCATTGCTGGTTTCCAACCCCAAATCCTGCCGGAATTAACCTGAGCAATGCCCACCAACCTTCAATCATGATTTTAATCAGTAGGCATTTTGTAGGGTGGGCATTGCTGGTTTCCAACCCCAAATCCTGCCGGAATTAACCTGAGCAATGCCCACCAACCAGGGGATCTCGGCCTTCAATTTTGATTTTCATCCGCAATGCCCACCCAAAGATTCGATTCCCGATTCCCGATTCCCGATTCCCGATTATAATTGGGTATTGGTGGGCATTGCCTATTTAATTGTTCGCCGTTCAATCATGATTTTAATCAGCAATGCCCACCCTACGATTTTTGGTATTGGTGGGCATTGCCTATTTAATTGTTCGCCGTTCAATCATGATTTTAATCAGCAATGCCCACCCTACGATGTTTATATTAATAAACCCAAATTACCTTAAAAAAATGATTGTTTTTATCTATAAAATCCCAAACTAGTCAATTTCTTAAGATTGTAAAAAAATATTAAATATTAAAATAACTCTTGACTTTTTCCAAGATATTAGTAATAATAAAAATGTCCGTTATTTCGATACGATTCTTGGACAAAAAGCCGCGCTTATAGCTTGCCACCTGGAAGCGCGGCTTATACCCCCAAGCAAACACTATGTTTGAGGTAATTCCATCATGCCAAAAAAACGCTCGAATGATCATCTGATTAAGTGTCAGCGAGCCCTAGACCGCCTTGCCCAAATTGCCCAGAGCCAATCCACAAGGCCACTTTCAATGCCTCGTGCCATCACTGAGCGAGAGCGAATCTTGATCAACCTATACAGCTTCTGCCGACTATCCATGACTCCCCAGGCGTTTTATTGGAAATGGCAAGTTAACCAAGAAGACATTGCTCAAATCTGCTGCCGCTCAACTTACGCTGTTAACACCTGGCTCGCTCAAGGTTCTCGCTATAAATCTCCTTCTTCTGATTCCTTATATCATTTGGCCTTAATGGATTTTTTGTTAGAAAATTTTGAAGCCATTCCAAAAGAGTTATTGAATCAACTCTGCTCAAAAGTTGAAGGTTGAAAGTTATTTGGTTGAAGGTTTTATTTCATAATTAAAAATTAATAATTTTGTAGGGTGGGCATTGCTTGAAACGAACTCCAAACCCTGCCCAAATTCATCTGAGCAATGCCCACCAAGCAGGGTACCCATTGCTGGTTTATAACCCCCAATCCTATCCGAATTCACCATTGCTTTACCCACCCAAAGATTTAAAGGTATTGGTGGGCATTGCCCATTTAATTGCTTGGGGTTCAATCATGACCAAGCTCAGCAATGCCCACCCTACGATTCTCCCGACTCCCGACTTGGTGGGCATTGACCATTTAATTGCTCGGGGTTCAATCATGATCAAGCTCAGCAATGCCCACCCTACGATTCTCCCTAAATTCTAAATTCTAAAATAATGATTCTTGGGTATTGGTGGGCATTGCCCATTTAATTTATTCCTAAACAATTTTGATATTGCACAGCAATGCCCACCCTACGATTATCTATTCCCTCTTCTCTCTTCCCTGTTCCCTGTTCCCTGTTCCCTGTTCCCTAAAATTCAAAAATTGTGTACCTCATAGCTATGATAATTGCTATGATTAATAAACCATCTAAGGAGATTTTTATGAACGCAGACTTAACCGCCATCATTGAGGCAGCAACAGAAGGAGGATATTGGGCGATTTGTCCTGAAATCCCTGGTGCAAATGGTCAAGGAGAAACGGTTGAAGAAGCCAAAGAAAGCTTGAAAAATGCCATTCAACTGATTTTTGAAGATCGTTTAGCTGATATTCGTCGAGGACTACCCAAAGAAGCGATCGAGGATACAATTTCTATTTCCATTCCATGAAACGTAAAGAATTAGAAAAAAAGTTACGGAAGGCGGGTTGCTATCTTAAGCGAGAAGGCTCTTCTCATTCTCTTTGGATTAATCCTCAAACTGGAGTTACTGAAGCTGTACCACGACATACAGAAATCAAAGAATTTTTGGCACACAAAATCCTCAAAAACTTAAATGCCCAATAGTGCGATGCTCCTTTGGAGCCGCTATGCGATCGCATTTTGTAGTGCGTACGCTGATCTTGTCCGGTGGGCATTGGTGGGCATTGCCCATTTAATTTATCGCCGTTCAATTTTGTTCTTTCAACAGCAATGCCCACCCTACGATTCTCCCGACTAAATTCGCGCATTCGCGCATTCTTTAGAGCTTATCTACCCGAGATTGGGTTAACCCTTGAGCTTTTTTAGCAAATTTCTGATCAAAGGTGTAAAACTCTGAACAATGCTGACTCAGGGCTAAATGAAAGGCATCAGCAAAATCTAAACCATTTTCATGCCATTGGATAACTTGAGCCATCAAGCTAGGGTTGGCAAGACGAACATTGGGTAAACCAAAAAGATTTCTCAACCCTTGACAGATAGCGGCGGGTTTGAACTTATAAGCAAAACGCAAAACCCATTCCGTTTCTAGAATTACCGTATCTGCAATAAAAACCTCTTGCTTCCTGAAAATCTCTACACTCTTGTTGAACTGTAACTGATCATCCTGAGTCAATAGCCGAACAACCACATTCGTATCAACAGCGATCATGCCATAACTCCTCTATCCCTTGCCGAATCGCCTCATCCATATCCTCAAGACTTTTAGGAGT
>NZ_JAAHIE010000730.1:0-3099 GCF_010671945.1 Moorena sp. SIO4E2 | reverse complement strand
GATACTTAGAGTTAGATTTTTAAACAAGTCAACTATGGCAATTTCCCAGTCTAAAATTTTTCGAAATTTTTTATAAAAAAAAAGCAGAATTATGGCTAGCGATCGCCCGCCAATGTAATAAAAAATTAGTATCAAGACTTGCATTATTATTTTGGATTTAAACCGTCAGTAAACCATTTCTTAAGATAGGTTGAGCAAACTGATTATCTTCTAAGTTCTTGAAAAGCGGTGTTAAGTTATACCTAGTTCGCCACTAGGTATAACTTAGCACCATGAAAAATTACTTCGAGTTCCCTAAAGCAAGATTAATCTGCTTTAACAGCTTACCACTAGACGGTCTAGGTATTGAACTCCATTTTTGCTGGTCTTACCCACCACAGCTCGTCTGGTGATATATTCTTGATGATGCTTTCGATGCGGTTAGTCCTTACTTTCTTCCGTTTGGACAGCTTTTTCTCAACCTGATTTATTGCGAGCTGCAACCGACTCTGCTCCCATGCTTCTTCCGCAGTAGGCCAGTGATATGTGGGTATGTACTCTTGTTCTTCCATGTCCTCTGTGACGACCCAAAATAGATCCGGCAAACTTACCATCTTCATCATTTCTGTTTCGAGATCCTCATGAAGGTGGATCTGATCCTTCATATATTTTTGTGCACCAGCAATGTTGTTCTCCTCGTAGGGATCTTCAACCAGATTGTACATTTCATATTCGAACTTCCTGCCGTCTGGAGTGAAATAAACCGAATACTTCCATTCTTTGGAGCGGATTGTACGGATCAGCTCAGGAATATCGCTTAACTCATCTGGCAGGCGACCGTCGTCTGAGGCAAAGTGTACGTATTCTCGGTCTATAGTCCCTTCAGGATTTGTAAGCATGGGTGTTAAATCACGACCCCTGAAGGCAAAGGAAAATGAGTCATATACCCCGGCAATGCTTGCCAAAGTTGGCATCAGATCTACTGCACTGGCAAGGGTGTCGGTTTCCTTGGGTTCAGCAAAAAGCTTGGGGTTAGAGAAAATCAGAGGAACATTAATGGTTTCCTCGTAAGCATTGTAAGGTTTCTCCCGCAGTCCACCATGAGAAAGACATAGCTCGCCATGATCTGCAGTGCGTATAATTAAGGTGTCCTCTGTTAAACCATTATTATCAAGGGCATCCAGGACTTTACCCATCTCCTGATCCACAAGTGTCTTGAGGTAGCCGTAGAAACCTACATAATTTTTCGCTACTTTCTCATCGGTAATTTGCCTGTCCGGATTGTCACCTCGTGCCTGCATCGCACGCAAAGTGGTATGGACATCAGGCTTCAGGGACAAGTCCTCCTTGTAGGTTTTGGGCAAGGGCAAATCGTACCTGTCGCCATCTTCTCTTTCGTACCCTGTATTCTTGTCATCTGGAGTGTCATCGTAATTGGGCGCCACCCAAATGTCATGAGGATTTACCAAGGACACGATCAGGCAAAACGGCTTGTCTCCTTTTTTATAGTTGTTAAGAAATTCGATGACGCACCCTGCCTCTGGAGTTCGTAGATGCTCATCTGTGTATGTGCTTCCATCCACAAAGCGTGCGTCGTTGTTGTACAACTTGCCGCCCCCCAAGGTTCGGGGATCGCTTTTTGAGTGCCCCGCGTCCCAGGGATTCCATTGTTCAAAGCCATAAGCTGACTTCATGTACTCAATGTCCTTGTCACTCCATGTTGATGTACCGTTAATTGGATGACTCAAGTGCCATTTACCTTTCCAAATCACTTGGTAACCGGCAGCGCTGAGCATATGGGCGATGTTGATCTGGGTGGGCTTCAGGACATTCTGCATATAGCCTGTAGGTTTTGAGTCCTTCCCTTGGGTTTTGTCCTTTGGCATTCCCAATGTCTTGGCGACACCGTTCTGCGTCTGATAAGTACCGGTAAGCAGTGCGGCGCGGGAAGGGGAGCAAGCGCAGCTAGCAATAATATTCTTCTTGAAACTCAACCCATTTTTTTTCAACCGCATAGTCGTAGGCAAGTGCTCTTTTTCAAACTCAGGTAGCCAATCCTGTGCTGCACTATCCTGGTCGTTCAGAAGGATCAAAATGTTTGGTTTTTCGGGGAGTTTTCCAATTGCCATATCTTTGCAATCTCTGTGTTATTCGTAATTTAAATTAAGGTTGATCAACCTTAATTTAAATTGTAGTCTTTGTTTAATTTTATGTCAAGGTTTTTTGGCAAAACAGCGTTGTTATTGTAACAAAAGTTAATGTCATAAAAAAAGGACTTCTATAGCATTTTTCGTTAAGTATAATATTTTTTTTTATATTTTTTTTTATTATCAAATCCTGGAGCTATTGCCCCTGTTGACTTTGGGTGCATCTCAGTGTCTTGATGCAGTCGCTCATGGGGGGAACCCCCAAGACCGCGCTGCATCGCTTTTGCAATTAGGCAAAAATTCGGGAGAAAATTCCCACACTCCCCGCGCCCCCGCCCCACACTCCCCGCGCCCCCGCCCCACACTTCCGATATTTTTTACAAATATGAGATGCACCCGTTGACTTTTGCCTGCACCCCTTATTAACGCAGGGCTGTAACATTGCTCACGAATAAATTGTCAAGTCAATCGGGTAAAAGGGATATGGGGTCATGGCGAGAGGGTCTTTTTAAGGTGCGATCCAAAGCCGGGTTCCCCGGCCATTGGAAAGCGCACCTTTAAGGTAAAAAATCCCTTTTTATGAATAAAAAAATTTATTAATAAAAAAACTCTTTTTACCTCCCAGGATAGGAAAAGAGGTAAGAGAAAAAAAACCGGTGTACTTGAGGTGCCACCAGTTCGCGTAGCGTGGCATTTTGGCCAAGGCGCGCCTCCTAGGCCGGGGAATCCATTGGAAAGGGCACAAAGATCGAATTGAATTCTTAAGGCGGAAAGCGCACCTGATAGTTATGAAAAACGCTGTCACTTATTTATTTACTCATATATAAACTACAGGAACACTCGTCAATCAGCTTTAAGGATATGAGGACTAAGTAGTTGATTGATTTTCTTGGACAAACAAGCTATAAAAAATGGAAGGGCGAACCCCAACATGTTTGACAACTAGAACACTAAGCCAAATGTTCCAAATAAC
>NZ_JAAHIE010000073.1:0-22199 GCF_010671945.1 Moorena sp. SIO4E2 | reverse complement strand
GCTGTCACCAGCAAATTCACTGGAGCACTCCTAAGGGAGAGAAGATCTAGGAGCCATATGAGGGGAAACTTTCACGTATGGTATGACAGGAGAGGTGCCCTCCTTAATCGGAGGCATCGACTCTAACAAATTACTAAAACAACATAGAGAAACCGGAGATATTAAACCGCAACGTCAAGGGGGAAGTCCGCCAGGGTGCATCTCAGTTTTGCCATTAGGCAAAACTGAGATGCACCCATTCTAAACTCTGGCCATTCTCACTGACAGCTATACGCAAAAATCGCTGTCGGTAAGGATAGTTAAGGCAAATGCAAGTTGTAAACCGATGCTACCAGATTTGATATAATTCCCCCAACAGTTGTTGAGTTCACTTACCTGCACCTACCTACAACTTGCACCTATTTACAACCTTAAACCTTAAACCTTAAACCTTAAACCTTAAACCTTAAACCTTAAACCTTAAACCTTAAACCTTAAACCTTAAACCTTAACCATTGTTTCGGCTTGGTAGCGGATATTAGCTTGTTTCAACCGATTGAGGGCTTCACCCAAGCGATCGCATTCCGCAATCAAACTAATCCGCACATACCCTTCACCCCCGATGCCAAAAGCATTTCCCGGCGTGAGGACTACTCCAGTTTGCTGCAAAACATCCAGAGCAAAATCCGTTGAACTTACCCCTACTGGGCAAGGAACCCACAGATACATGGTTGCCTTGGATTTAGGAATCTGCCAACCCAACTCTGCCAAACCCTCAATCATGAAATCTCGGCGGCGGCGGTAACGGTTTTGGACGTCTTGAAGGTAAACATCTGGCAGTTGCAAGGCCGCTTCAGCAGCGGTTTGCAAGGCAGCAAAGATCCCATAGTCCAGATTAGTTTTTAAGGTACGCAACCCTTGAATAATGCGGCTATTCCCCACTACAAAGCCAACGCGCCAGCCAGCCATATTATAAGTTTTGGATAGGGTGTGGAATTCTACACCAATATCTTTAGCGCCAGGAATTTCCAGCAAGCTAGTAGGCTGATAGCCATCAAATGCTAATTCCGCATAACATAAGTCATGTACTAGCAGAATTGAGTACCGACGGGCAAAGGCAACAATTTCTTCAAAAAACTCCCTTGGGGCGGTAGCGGTGGTCGGATTACTGGGATAGTTAAAATAGAGGATCTTAGCTCGTTGGGCAACCTGATCCGGAATTGCCCCTAAATCAATCAGCCAATCATTCTCCCGTTTCAAAACCAAGCTGTGAATTTCCCCCCCAGCAATCAACGGACCCCGGAAGTGGACCGGATAAGCAGGAGAAGGTACTAAAATCAAATCTCCCGGATTCACATAGGCCAAGGCTAGGTGAGCTAGTCCTTCCTTGGACCCTAACAGAGGTAAAGCTTCACTGTCTGGGTCTAGCTCCACATCATAGCGGCGGTGATACCAATTCGTAATTGCCCGACGGAAATTAGCAGTCCCCTCAAAGGGAGGATAACCATGGTTAGCCGGATTTTTTAAGGCTGCGATCGCTGCTTCGATCACCGGCTGCGGTGCTGAACCATCAGGATTACCCATCCCCAAGTCAATCAAATCCAGCCCTTGCTCACGGGCTCTTGCTTTTAATTCATCTAAACGAGCAAATACATAGGGAGGGAGTGCGCTTAGTCGTTGTGCTGGGGTAATCAAATCTACCATCATCAGTGTCAGGTTTGGAAGTTAGCCGGTTGAAGGTCAAAACCTAGAATTTTTGACTTTGGCCAAAAGGCCACGCGATCGCGAACGAGTTGAGAGCCAGTATAAGGGAAAATGCTAGTAATATAAAAGGTTATTAGAAATCCGAACACTGAAAACTCCGCCACAAAGCGAGCGGAGATGAAAGCGACTAGCGCGCTTTTAGCCTAAAAGAAATCTAGTCTAAAGGGTTGACGATTATCTAGCCCTAGGGTATATAAGTATAGGGTACAGGTTGAAAAACCGAGGCGCAACCGGGAGAGAAGCCCGCCACTGCTTGACCTTAAAACAGTAATGCCCGGAGGGCAGGGAAAATCCTCCTTAAAAACCCAATCGTTAACTAACAATTAACGTGTGAACCCAGAAAAATCACAACTTGAGAAAAAGAAACGGTACGGTGGGGCACACCGGAACCAGGCGAAAAGGAAGAGAAACGGACTCTTAAAGGCACTTCCAACTAAGTAACCAAACGCCTAGGGAGAATCGCCCTCTGGGTCTGTCGTAAATTGACTAAAAACTTGGTCTTGACGGGTTTTTGGTTAAGTACTGTCCTATTTTTGACGGCGTTAAAGATAGGAATACGGCGGTTTAAGGCGGCTCGTTGATCTAGGAATCCCCGCGCCTAATGGTCGGGGAGTGTCAACAGGTTTGAGCTCAAAAGCTGCAACCTTAACCCAACACCGTTCAACCTACAACCTGCAACCTGCAACATTTTTGAATGAAGAATGTAGAATTCCAAATTCTACATTCTTCATTCTACATTCTTCATTCTGACAGACAACCTTCAACCTCAACCGCTGGCAAACTTAACTCCTTACGACTGCCCTCAACTAGTATCCTAGTAGAAACCATTGCTGCCATCAGCTGTTCTGGAAGCACCTTAAACGGTAGCCGATGAATATCAGAATTTTCCCCACAGGCAATCTCAGCTGCTTTCTGTAACTGAGCCAAGGTAATCGACCCTAATCCCAGGTCTTGGAGAGTTTGGGGCAAACCAAGCTCAGCATAAAACTTCAGCAACTGTTGCCGTGCTGATGCCGCCAGTTGGTTCCCCTGAAGCATTTCTTCCAAACGCAGCTGCACCAAAATGCCATAAGCCACCTTTTCACCATGTAAAGAATCGTGAGCTGCTGGGATATGAGTTAAACCATTATGTACAGCATGGGCAGCAACAGTACGACATCGAGCTCCACCCAAGCCCCCAATCACACCAGCCAGTAAAACTGTTGCATCAACAACTTCCCGCCAAACTTGACTACCAGGTTGGGTTAGAGCCTCAACCGACTTTTGGAACAAAATATCTCGCAATACCCTTGCCTGTTGGACAGCCGCAATAATTAGAGTATCTGTAGCGCTACCACTACTAACCGAAGCTTCGTACCACTTCGCTAAGGCATCACCAATCCCGGCAACTAGGGTACGTTGGGGCGCTGTCTGAATCAAGCTGTAATCGAGTACCAATAAATCTGGGCAATGGTCAAGTCCAACATCATACAGGAAAGCCCCATGGTCAGAATAGATATTAGATAGAGCTGTCCAAGCGGCACAGGTAGCAGCAGAGGTGGGTACAGTAACCACAGGTAACTGGCACTGGTGCGCTAGGATTTTAGCAGTATCCAACGCCTTACCTCCGCCAATCCCAATAATCAAGTCAGATTGATGAGCAGCAACAGCTTCTGAGAGTTTAGCTAGAGACTTCTCACTGCAATCAGGACTGTAGGATGCGCATTCATAACTGAGTTGATGCTGTTCCAAAACCGATTCCAGTGATGAGGCTAGGGTAGCCAGAGTATGCTGACCTCCTAGAATCAAAGGACGATTTCCCAGCCGTGCGATCGCATTTCCTGATTCTTCCAAGGAGCAACGCACTACTTGAGTCGGTGCCACGTTTAGGTAAAGCAAGGAAGTAGGTGCTTGTTTGGTCATGCCTGTAGCCCAAATAAACTTTTGGTTTGTTGACACTCCCCGCCCGCTTATGGACGGGGATTCTCACTTCAACGAGCTGTCTTGCCTAACCAGGCCGGAGCCAGGAAAGGTAGAGGACAATTCTCCATGAGCGTGTTTGGTCTATGACCTAGGTTTCGGTGTGCCCCACCGTACCTAAATTATTAAGGATTTAGATAGACAATGATTTTAAATATTTTGGCTCTCCTAGAGTGGCTATTATAAAGTATAAAATAATCGCCATAGCCTTTACTAATCAAGGGTTTGATTAATTTAAAAATGCCAATAAACTAAAAATGTATTTTTAGTTTATTGAATCCCTTGCTATTTAAGGGGTAATCGCTAATTTAAACTACTCATTTACTATAATCAGTCTAGGAGAGCCCATATTTTTTTTAATCTTAGATTTTCATAGACGACCAAATCGTTAGATTGGATTATGCAACATGCTTATCTCTTAGCTTGTTTTTTACATTGTCTACTTATTCTAAGATAGTGTCTATCCGTATTGTTTTTAGTTATCTGTTATATTTTTCAATAACACGCTCTGTGAAAACTGTCAAGTCAGAGATTAAAATAAAAGCCGTCCTAGAAGGACGGGGCTTTAAACCCATTTTTTTGGCTAAGGTGAGTAATTACCTTACTGGGTGATAGGTCTTTTATTATACATTTTGCCAAACTTAGAGGGGTTAGGGGTTAGGTATTAGGTGTAGCCTTGGATGACAATCTTCAACCTTTCAAACTTTCAACCTTTCAACCTGCAACCTTTAACCTTCAATTTGAATTAGCTCAGAAACAGTTTACGCTCCGCTTCTCTGCGTTTGCTCAAGCCTAATAGGACTCGACCACCACCCTTGTTCCAACGAAGAAACTCATTGGCAGCCCCTTGATCATCACCATGATTCAACTTACGTAATAATGTCGAGCGCCTAAACGCTGTTGGTCCTATATTGAACACAAAGCTAACTAGAGCAGAGAATTGATTATCAGTCAGTGATACTTTGACAAGATTACTCACCGTAGATTCAGAACTTTCTAAATCTTGTCTGAGCAATTTCTCCCCTTGCTCAACAGTGATGATATCTCCTATCCTAACACCAGCAGTATGACCCCATCCAATAGTAGGAATTCCCACCGGATCGATATAAGCTTCTACTCTGCCATCAGGGCACCTTTTATGGAGTCCTTCAAACTCTTTAACAAGATCTAAACCAGCTTGGTTAATGTTTCTATCGGTACCTGGTGGCAACTCTGGTGTTACTTTATTGATGATAGCATCAAAGTAAAACTGAGCCGTTTGAGGACCAATAATTCCTCTGACAGCTCCAGTATTACCGAGTTTGTTAGCATCTTTAAACTTATTGACTCCTGCCTCAGACAAGTCCAAGCCGCATTCTTGACACAGTTCAAGAAAATTTTCTAAAATTATAGGGTTAATAACGTCTTCTACCTCCAATTCCATTAATTCTTGGAGTTGACTAACCTGAGGCACTGGCAGGTTGACTAGAATGTCAAGTGCATAGCGTTCTTCCACAGAAAGGCTATCGATGTTGATGTCTTTAATAGTTAGAGCTGACATAGTTGGATTACTTATAAAATTAACGTAACGTTATTGGCGATTAAATCTGCTTTACTAATTATTATATCCCTGATTTTTTATTGCTAAAGGTTAAGGGTAAATTATTAATTCGCAATTTTTAATGGTTATAAAAAAGCGATAAACCAGATTTTAATAGACAAGAGTCGCCCAGGAAAAAAATTCCATGACTTGACTCTGTTTCTTGACTAAGCTGATAGCTGACTGCTTACTCAACAACTAGGGTTTTGAGTTACTAAAGTAGTCTTCAGCGTGAGTTTTCGCTTTTACGTTAATTGTGATAAGTTTGAAACAAAAATTTACAAAACTAGGAATTCCCCTTTCCCGTCTCTTGGTGCGCGTTCCCGTGGGCGACAGATTATTAAGGGTAATTATCCGGAGATGATATGACAAGCCGAGCCAAACCTTGATTTAGCTTGATTTAGATCTAGGGTGAGTTAAAGGGGTTAAAGTGACCGAAAAAATTGCGAAAAATTAATCATGATAATAACTAACTTAGGTGAAATCGCCTCTGAGCAACGACTTCACCTAAGGAAAGTGGGATGCGTTAACTATTGCCTCCACAAGCAATTTTATGGTAAAAAAAATCGGTCTATTATTGGTCAGTCTACCGATTCTAAAGGTGCGCTTTCCGTGATGGCGTTCGCTTAGCGTGACCTACGGTCAAGGGATTGCTCGCCATCACGGGTCGCACCTAAAGGTATCCTAGGGATTGACACCTGTGGTAGATGTATTTTTTCAACTGTTGGAGTGTAACCCAGCCATTGTAGGGACTGTTGGGCAAACTGTTGAGGACAACCGCTGACCCCAAAGCGAGTTGGTCTTGCCTCCCCAGTATTCTTCCCTCCAATTAAATCCAGTTCTTGAGCAGCAGCAGCAACAACGTATTTCGCTGGGTCTACCAATTTAACGTCTGGGGGTAATATTTCCCGTAGGATCGGTTCGAGATGGGGATAATGAGTACAGCCATAAACTAGGGTATCAATTTGGGCTGCTAGCAAAGGTTCTAGGTACTGCCGTGCTACCGCTGTAGTGTAGGGTTCGCACAAGCGATTTTGCTCCACTAATGGCACAAACTCCGGACAACCCACTTGCCAGACCTGAGCCGTTGGTTCAACCTCTAAAATAGCATTTCGATAAGCATTGCTGGCAGCCGTAGCTGGTGTAGCAATCACCCCAATCCGACGACCTTGGTGGAGCGCCGCACGGGCACCCGGTAGAATCAGCCCCAGCATTGGGATGTCAAACTCACTACGCAGAGTTTCCAATGCCAGAGCCGAACTGGTGTTGCAGGCCATCACCACCATTTTGACATCCTGTTGCACCATCCAGCTGAGAATCTCGAAGCCGAACTGCACGATTTCATCGGTAGATCTGGTACCGTAGGGTAGCCGTGCTGTGTCAGCAAAGTAAATAATTGATTCGGATGGTAGTTGTTTGTATAGTTCCCTCAGAACAGTCAGACCCCCCACACCACTGTCGAAAATCCCGATAGGACTACTCTGGGGTTGAGTTCGAGAGATCAAAATTTGGTTATTGATCATTGGCTAAGAATTGGCACCTACCCACCCAGGGGCAATAAACAAATTACTTAGGTTCGCTCAAAACAAGAAAATTGTTAGATTATAGGTTAGCAATTATCAATTAAGAATTGACAAAATATCAGAACTTAACTTAGGTCAACCGATTCTGCCGAATATAACCGATTTTGCCGAATATATAGGAGGATGCCACGAGCGATCGCTCTAGCCATCTGGCTGCGATAGGCGGAAGTTTTCAGTTTAGCGGAGTCTTCATAGCCGGTTAGAAAACCAACTTCTACCAGAACTGCTGGCATGGAGGTTTTCCTGAGCACATAAAACCTCGCCCGTCGGGTACGTCGGTCACTAATATCCACGCTCCGCAAGATAGTGTAGTGGATGGTTTGGGCAAGACTCTGACCAGTAGAGTAGTAGTAAGTTTCTAATCCATTCACATCCGGTCGGTTACGCCCGATAGCATTAGCGTGGATGCTGACAAATAAATCAGCATCAGTCCGTTCTGCCACTTGAACTCGTCCATTCAGACTGATGAATCGGTCATCTGAGCGAGTCATGACAACCTGGATCCCCTGTTTTTCCAACAGCGCTTCCACCTGTCGGGAAATCGACAAATTAACATCCTTCTCTTGTATACCCCCAATCCCAATAGCACCAGGGTCTTTGCCACCGTGTCCGGCATCAATGACCACTACCAGGCGCTCTTTGGGAACCCGACGTCTGGGAATTGGTGGGCGAGTCCGGTTAGGCGGTGGCACAGGAATCGAGTTAGGCGGTGGCACAGGAATCGAGCGCGGGGGTATCCTGGTTGGCCTCCTTGATAGAAATGGTCTCAGTTGCAGAGCCAACAGCTGATCATTGAGCTGATTGAGGCTACCAATTCGGGTACCGTTTGATGGTTGTACCAGAATCAGCACCGTGTTTTTGTCCTCCTGCCGAACCATCACCTCTGATACGGGACTAGTGGTATTAAGTTGAGGGCCACTGAACTTCTCAGCTAGTTTGGCATTCGGTATAGTAATTTGGTAAGACTTTGAACGAGGATCCCATTTGCTAGTGGCTCTGACCCGTTGGTTAGCCTTAATCAATAGCTGAGTCTGATTACTAGCCAGTTCCACTGACCCAATGGTGGCTAACTTACCGGTATTAGCCGAGCCACGAGATTGAATCGGTTTCGTTGGCACTTTGGATGTTGGTCCATTATCTAAGCGTTGAGCTGGGATCCCCCTAGGGAAAATCAACACCCCTCCCAATCTTTGACTGAACGATGCCAGCCAATCAGGGCTGTCACTATCCACATTTAGGGTCATCCGGACAATCGGTGGGGACTCTTTTTTCTTTTCAAACTCGATTTTGCTAACCCCGTAGCGATTTACCTCCAAATCCTCCCCTAACAGACTCTCGGCAATTGTAACCCCTTCTAGGTCGATGTTAATGCGGCGGTTATTGCGACTTCGTTCGATTTGAATGATAGGTTTCCCACCATCGGTACTGACAAAAAATCCATTTCTATTGATCTGAAAGCCTTGGCGGCGAATCCCCGGATTGGATCTCGGAATAGTTGGATTGGATCTCGGAATAGTTGGCCGTGGTGGAGGGGATTGAGTGCGGGTCGGTGGCTGAGCCGGTGGTAGAGATGGCGGTGCTGGGTTAGGCAGAACCGGCAGTGACCCTCGATAAGGCTGAGGTAATTGTACAGTCCACTGATTGGGGCTAATACCCCGAAATTTTACCTGCTGGGGGTCTATAGTGTAACCAGGAGCCAATTCAACCACAATCCGAGTGGTTTGTCTCTCAAATTGACCCACTCGCACTTCTCGAATCGCCCCGCTTAGACGCTGATTTGTTGATGGACCTCCGACGTTAATTCCCGGTAAATCAATCACTAACCGGGTAGGATTAGAAATGAGTTGGGCTGTGGGTTGTACACCCACATCAGTGGTAAATTCCAGGCGATTCTGATTGCGATCATATTGCCAAAATAGTAGTTCACGGGCTTGAGCCGCCAATGAAAATAGAGAAAATGTCAAAGAGCTGGAGAGTAGCAGTAGCCAGCGAAACCTCACAATTCTTACTCCTGTATCATGTATCTTAGGTAATTGGTTATAGCAATTGGTTATAGCAATTGGTTATACCAGCTGTTAGCGGTTAAGTATTAGACCCCAACAGCTGCCTAGAGTAGGCTATAGTTAACCGCTAATCCCTAACCACTCACGATGAATACCCCTAATTAATAGCCCAGTCAAGCAATGTCTAGTCTGTTTGACTAATAAGATTAATCTGATTAATCTTATTAAAACCGTTAACAGACTCGGACGTAGAGTAGCTTGGTTAAGTTTCAAGAGTTTCAGTATACACGGGTTTCTCTGAATCGAAAATTTGGTTTTAGTTAACACACTTAGCTTTGTCAAATCTTAAAGCATACACAATCAACTAAATTGAACAGGATTCTTCAAGAATCCTGCATCAATAATTGTCTTTAATCAGCAAGCTCAGATAGCTTAGCAACAAGTCTCAAGACTCTCCAGCTGTTTCCACCGGCTCAGATGGCTCTTGAAAGACCAACCGCAACAAAGGCGGAGCGATAAAAGTCGTTAAAATAACCATCATGATAATCGCTGCTTCAGTGGCTTCTGAAAGAGCACCACTTGCTGAACCAACACCAGCAAAGACTAGCCCCACTTCACCTCTGGGAATCATGCCAACCCCAATAGCCAGACGGTTAATTCCTGATTGACCAAAGACTGTCAATCCTGTGATCACCTTACCAAGAATTGCCACCACAATCAGGAAAGTTGCCAAGATCAAACCCTCGCGATTACTGGGAACTGCTGGGTTAAGCACACTCAAATCAGTTTTGGCTCCCACAGTAACAAAGAAGATGGGCACAAGTATATCTGCCACTGGTAAGACCTGTTCTTCTAATTCTCGACGCTTATCCGTCTCTGCCAAGACTAGCCCAGCAGCAAAGGCTCCCAAAATGGCTTCTAATTGGATAGCTGTGGCAATATAGGACAAGACAAAGGCAAAAATGAGTGCTGTCAGTAATACCTGACCTCGGGTTTTCATTTCCTTGACCAAGGCAACGAAATACGGACCGAGGAAGCGACCGATTAGAATTGCTCCAACTAGGAAGACACCAGCACTAATAATCAAATAGATCACATTAGTGATCACGACTTCCCCAGTTTTTGCCAGACTAGCCACCACAGCCAGGACGATAATTCCTAGGACATCATCGAGTACGGCAGCACCAATGATAATTTGCCCTTCTTTAGAACTCAACTGTCCAATTTCTGCTAGGACTTTAGCGGTAATCCCGATACTAGTGGCAGTTAGGGCAGCACCAGCAAAAATAGCAGGGACAGCAGAAATATGAAATAGGTAAGCTAAACCAGCAGTACCAGCAGCAAAGGGGACAACCACGCCAACTACAGCTACCACAGCAGCCTGCGGACCAACACGGATCAGTTCTTTGAGGTCAGACTCTAGTCCAATTTCAAATAACAGGATGATAACGCCGAGTTCCGCTAAGACGGAAATCACCTCGCTAGTAGACTGAAATACTGAGTTGGTAGCTTCTGGGGTTAGACCAGCGGTAGTTTGCAGAAAGCTCATCATTAAGGAATTGCTAGCCACACTGCCCCCTTCTGGGAAAACTAGCAGATTTAGGGCAGAAACCCCGACAACTACACCACCGACCAATTCCCCTAATACCGGTGGTAAGTTAATCCGAGCACAAATTTCGCCTCCAAGTTTACTGGCGAAGTAGATCACCACTAGACTCAATAGCACTCCTGCAAGAACCAGTGAACCGTTTTCTGCTTCATTAGCATTAGCAGTGGCTTCCGTTGCTGTTGCCAATAGGGATGGCAGAGGGTGTTCAGGGGGGAGGAATGGTAAGGGGGTGAGGAGATTCACCCAGGCAGTTGTATCAGCCATGTAGTTGCGAATAAATCATTCATTATACTTTACAAAAATTATGGCAATCCTTGAGCCTCTCAGGTCTAGTCAGGGGCTCAAACTAAGCTAGTACTCTGTCAATGGAGTTTTGATGCTTAGGTGTTAGGTGTTATGTATTAAATGTTAGATGTCAGGTTTGAGGTGTTAGATGTTGGGTTAAGTTATGGTACTTAATTCCTAATCAAGGGCGTGCCAACAAACCAACTTGTCTAGGAGAAGAACAACCCGATCGCTTGGTTAAAAGAGCTCATGGGGAAAATCATCACATCTTAACCTTTCGTATTCTTTGAGAGCCCACTCATTCTCTTCAGTGTATTTGGTTACCAGCTTAATGCATTGCTGTCTACGTCGATCCTGCTCCTGAGCTTGTTGTTGTGCTTTTTCTCTAGCTATGCGTTGAGCCTCTTGCTGGGCTTGTCGTCTGACTCGTTGAGCATCTTGCTGGGCTTGTCGTCTGACTCGTTGAGCTTCTTTGTGGGCTTCTATGGTAGAAATTTTAGCATCTGCCCTGTCTATAATTGGTTCAACTTTCTTTTGCCAATAGCTAGTGGTCACCCTCCTAGCCTTTTGCTTAGCCTGTTGCCATTGACCTGCCTCCAGAGCTTGAAGTGCTTGTTTGCGAATCGATACATTCACAGCCCACTCTTGTTTCCATTGGGCAATGGTCTCGGGTAATCTTTGACGAATCAGATTAGTTTCAGGAATGACTTGAGTTAGAGCAATGGCTTCATTGAGCTTCCCTTGTTCCTGATACAGCTTGGTAGCTTTCTGAAATAGGCGGTTAGACCACTGATTAATTAACTGTTGTGCCTCTTGGTAAGGAGCACTATCTGGGGTCAGTTTATTGGCCTCGATAATTGCGTCTTTAAATTGGTTCGCTGCAGCTAGTATCTTAGCTTTGCCAAATAGTTTCTGGGCACACTCATTAAAAATCACCTGAGTCTGTTGATATATAGGCGACTTTTCAGGAATAGTCGTGGCTTTATTGATGCATTCTTCATATTCCCGTTCTGATCGGTGCTTCTGAATCTCTTCTAAGCGTAATAGTAGATTTCGATAACTTTGCCATTCTTGATATGACCAACCTAGCCCTGCACCAATGACAGCAACTGCTAGCCACATCCCTACCATTCGCAGCCATTGGTTGGTTGGGGGCGAAGACACAGGTGGAATTGAAGGTGGAAGGGATGGCACAGGATTTCCTCCTGAGAGTGGATGCGGTGGAATAGTAACTATACTATTTTGAACACATCTATCCGCTTTCTGCTATAGCTGCATTTCAGTAATGACACCCAAACCCCAAACCCCAAACCCCAAACCCCTAGGGAATTGTGCATCTTCCCAAAAGTGTCCAGTCCCAGCCCCTCTATAAAATCATCCGGACAAAATTAATTCGTCTTTCAGGAAACTGTAATATTACTGCTGTAGTCTTCAAAGAAGAGTCCCAAGTTGTAGGGACAATCTGGATGGTTTTCTTGGGTACACCGAAGACGCATTAATAAGTGACACATTAAGACCAACCAGCTGGGTGCTGTTAGCCGTAAGGTTGAATCTAGATAGGCTGCAAATGAGGTTGAGGCAAATATGAATGCTCCTACTTTTCTAAATCGGCAAAACCAAAATCGACAGTGGTTCCCAATGTCCCGTAAAAACCACAGGCATTTAGCGCCAGTGAGGCTAGTGCCTAGAAAAAGCCACATACACTCTGTGAAAAGCCTGCGCACCTTAGCAAACTCGAAAGTGAAACAAGGGGATTACAACAGTGCGATCGCATTGTTAACCCAGTTGATTAATCTCAATCCCACCAGCGCATCAGACTACAACAATCGGGGATTGCTGTATTTCCAAAGTGGTCAGCCCTACAAAGCCTTATTTGATTACAATCAGGCACTGGGAATTGATCCAACATTGGACAGTGCTTACAACAATCGCGCTAATTATTATGCATCAGTTGGGCAACTGGCTGAAGCCCTCACCGACTACGAGCAAGCTATTGATCTCAATCCGGGAAATATCCGCACCTGGATTAACCAAGGGATCACCTTCCGGGAATTGGGATTGTACGATTTAGCCCTAGAAAACCTTGACATGGCTCTAATGCTGGGATGCCTGGAAGACCATGTCTATGCTCAGAGAGGGCGTACTTACCATCTCAGGGGTGACTGGAACTGTGCCATCAGCGACTATCACAAGGCTCTGAAGTGGCTGCCAAAGTCTGGTTCTTCTGATTCCTTGCGCGAGAAAGTGGAAAATTGGATCAATGATTTGCTTAAGCCACTGAGAGCTTGAAGGGGTTAGTGCTTAGCTCTAACGGTCCCAAACAGCGATTCGACCTAGGAGACGCTACGCGAACGCATCGAGCCACCTCGACCTATTACCTTTAGCTCAGTTTATGCCCACCGGAAGTATAACTAATTTCCATCCCCTAAGTCGGGATCTTGCCAGACGACCTGAACCTGATTTGGATCACGTCGTAAGCTTTGCTCTCGCATTACTTTCTGGGCTTGCCTGGGGTCAAAAGAGCGACTGAATTCACGGCGCAATTTATTCACTCGTGTTTCAGTTCGCTTCACCTCTCGTTTGACTTCTCGCAACTTGGCTTGCTGTGAGAGATGATAAGGTAATAGTTCCATTAGTGCGGTAATCGCAGCGGCACAGAGAACTAGGTTAACAAGTAACTTAGCAGTAGTTTCACCAGCAACTGCCCCGTAAGACTGTCGCTGCGGACGGTGCTTGATTCGAGGAACTCTTCGGCGAGGTTTTGATGGTAGCCGAGTTGAGTGAGGGGGTTGGATTGCGTTCATTTCCGTTTACAATGCCACGCTGGCACACCAGCGCCCTTGGGTTTATTATTGGGTTGATTAGGATAGAGTTTTGAGTATGCACCTTTTATTTAGCCAGATAATTTAGCTAAAGAATAGTCTTTATGGAAGAATCAAACCCCCAAATAGACTAAGAGCTTAGCATAATGTGAGTTCGATCACATAAATTGCCTGGTGTTGACTCCAATCCAAGGGAAAGGATCTTCCACTCAGGATAATAATTCAGAATTATTGCTTATAATATATAAAATATCTATTAACATTCCCAGGTAGACTGGCGTTGGCAGCCATCATTCAAATCCAATTCCCCTCCCGTTATACCCGCGTATGAAGCGCGGGAAAGGGGGCTTATAGAGTGTGGACGCAGGTGACCCACACAGCCCGGAGACGAAACCTTAAAATAAGGTTTGAAGTTACCGTAAGATCAGGTCGCCTTTTTGGGTTGTAGGTTATGCAGAAAAGGTTTAAAACTGTTGTTATAAAGGCGACCTGATCTAAGGTTTCGTCTCTTGCCTTAATCATGGAGGCGCGCTTGACCCGTAATTAAATTCGCGCGATTGTCGCGCCTCAAAGTTTTAAGCCTTTTCAGCCAAGCCTCCCAACCATAAAGGCTGCCCCAGCGAGGGATTGCTCGCTGGGGTAACTTCTGACCCTTGGGAATTGGAGACTCAATCTGTTGCGCTTCTTGATGAGCTCTGCTAAGATTAAAAAATATTAATGCACCCAAAAGGTGCCGGTTTGCGCGCCAGCTGAAAAGCCGCTGCTAAAAGCGTAGATCAAGATGCAAGTAAGCTCAATGATTTGGTCAGAGAGTCTAGAGGCTGTTTGGCTCAGCCATTAAGAGTTTTATGCTCTTAAGAATCCCTGACTATAATCGCGTGATGAGCGTGAGCGAGTGTCAAGGATTTCACTAGCTTTAATGAGGCTTCGCCATTGATTAACTAGTTTAAGTGACATACTCCCACACGCTCATCGAAGATTACAGTGTGGGCTTCTTACCAACTCCAGCCATCGCGAACGGATACACGGGTTACTTTATTAACGACACGGGATGCCCCTCCGCGCCGGAACAATACAATAAGTTCTATTTTTAATTAGTAGGTGGCGGTTAGCTCTTAATTTGTTTTCCCTACTATTTTTAGTATAACGTTTTTCAGGCTGTTTATCAGAGTTCCTGTCCGCGATTCATCCCTGGAGACGAAACCTGATTGTTAGTGGAGCCAAAATCGGCAAAGTTTTAACCCTTTTACGCATAACCGACTAACCATAAAGGCGACCAGTACCTTACGGTAACTTTAAACACTCATGCTGGGCATTGAGATGTGGGATGAATCGCGGAGGAAGCTAACCCACCCAAATCCTAGATTATGGGTGGGTTAGTTAAACTATTTTGTTTATCCTTTGTCCGCTCTAGATCCAGGCCGCTTAGGAGCAAGGCTTTGAGCTTCCCAGGATTATTTGTAAAGTTCCGTAGACAGCCGGAATGCTAGAAATCCCGGAATCAAAGCCAGGAATAGAGCTCCGATAACTTGGGCATCTGAAATAGGCATCGTATACAATCTCCTTTATTTGAGCGATATTCTATACCATTCACGGTGCGCTTGACCTAGGCAAATTTAATTCGCCACGGGTCGCACCGAAGCCAACTAATTGGGCTAGTTCTGGAATTTTATCACAATCACTGGTCAAATCCAGATAATAGAATCCTTTTAGCTTGGGTTGATCTCAAATTGCGATCACAGCTATTACCTTGATCTTGCTGAAGGTTCGGTGTGGGCGTTGGAACCTCCCTGGGGTCGCAGCGCACTTTAATTATGATTAAATGTTAAGATTAATTAAATTAGATATCAAAGTTTTAGCAATTTAGGCGATTAAGTCTATTACATAGACTAAGTTAACCTTTTAAGACATTAATAATTTTTAATGCTAGACCAAATTCTTAACTCATCGTTTAATGTGGGGCTTGAGGGTCCTGTGGTTTTGTTGATTCTGGTGGCACTAGAAGCTGTACTGTCTGCTGATAATGCGATCGCGTTAGCTGCGATCTCCCAAGGCTTAGAAACCAAACAACTTCAACGCCATGCTCTTAACTTGGGCTTAGCAGTTGCCTATGTCCTACGAATCAGTTTGATTTTTACAGCCACTTGGGTAGTGCAGTTTTGGCAGTTTGAGTTATTGGGAGCAGCCTATCTGCTCTGGTTGGTCTTTGAGTATTTCACCTCTGATGAAGATGAACAACATCACCATCATGGCCCGAAGTTTACTTCTCTATGGCAGGCAATTCCCCTAATTGCTGTTACGGATTTAGCTTTTTCCTTGGATAGTGTCACGACAGCGATCGCAATTTCTGACCAGACCTGGCTGGTTATTGCTGGTGGCACCATTGGGGTAATTACCCTGCGCTTCATGGCGGGCTTATTTATTCGTTGGTTGAAAGAGTATGTCTATCTGGAGGATGCTGGCTACATCACCGTGGGCTTTGTGGGATTGCGGCTGTTGGTCAGAGCGATTAAACCGGAATTAGTGCCACCGGAATGGTTAATGATTGCTGCTATTGCCCTAGTGTTCATGTGGGGATTTTCTGAAAAGTCTAAGACCCCAGACCTGGAGCCAATTCCTGTGGAAAACCAAGGGCAACCGGCTTTGGGGAAAGAGCAAACCGCAAAAGAAGCTAGTCGCTAAAGGCTTTTCACAAGAGCCGGGAAGAATTCCCCCATCTCCCAATCAATGATACCAACGCTCACCAAACATGGGTAGAGCGTTGGACTTCCGGTCTAAAGGTTCATGTTACTATTACTCGTAAAGCCAAGGGGTTATGGTTGGTTGCCAGCTAACTAGCTCTTCTTCCTTAAACCAGAGACTAATCTCGTTCTGCGCTGTCTCAATGGCATCTGAGCCATGGATAAGATTGCGACCTGTGTCTAAGCCATAATCGCCCCGAATGGTTCCTGGTTCAGCCTCCAGAGGTTTGGTAGCACCAATTATCTTTCTTGCGGAAGCCACTACTCCATTTCCTTCCCAGACCATTGCTACTACGGGACCAGAGATGATGAATTCGATTAGTTTGGGAAAGAAAGGTCTCTCTTTGTGAACAGCGTAATGCTGTTCGGCAAGTTCACGGCTGACGTTCATCAGCTTCAGCCCAACTAAGGTAAAACCTTTTGTCTCAAAACGCTGGATGATTTGACCAACAAGATTCCGTTGTACACCATCCGGCTTAACCATCAGAAATGTCCGTTCCAAGTTTATCTCCTCAAATTGTTTAACTCAGCTCAATCTTCGGCATAGCCTTTCCCATGATATTCCCTTCGGACTAAGATTCAAGCCCGCCCTATTGCTAGTTGAATTAACTGATCCACCAATTCTGGAAAAGAAACACCTGTAGCTGCCCACAGTTGGGGATACATACTGGTTGCTGTAAAACCTGGTAAGGTGTTAATCTCGTTGATGAAGATTTCCCTAGTGGCTTCGACATAAAAGAAGTCTACCCGTCCTAAACCAGCCCCATCAACGGCAGTAAACGCCTGGATTGCCATTTCCTGAATCTGGGTAATGACGTCAGTGGGCAAGGGAGCGGGGATTAACAAGTCCGCTTGACCCTGAGTGTATTTGGTTTCGTAGTCATAGAAATCACTCTCATAGGTAATTTCACCAACTACTGAGGCTTTGGGATGATCGTTCCCTAGTACAGCACACTCTACTTCTCGCCCTACTACTCCTTCTTCTACAATCAACCTGCGGTCATAACTAGCAGCCTTATCTAAGGCCGCTTCTAATTCAGAACGCGATCGCACTTTGGCAATCCCGACCGATGAGCCTAAATTAGCTGGTTTGACAAAGTAGGGATAGTTTAAGGTTTCTTCAATTTGGTCACAGAGTTTGGTAAATACACAGGGATCGGACCAAACTTGCGATCGCAAAACTTCCATGTATTTGACTTGGGGTAATCCCGCTTGGGCATATACTGTTTTCATTACCAGCTTGTCCATGCCTACAGCTGAACCCAGAACACCACTACCCACAAAGGGAACTCCCATCAGCTTTAGTAATCCCTGAACTGTGCCATCTTCCCCATTGGGACCATGGAGGATGGGAAACCAGACATCTACCTCACTGACAACGGCAGGAAATTGCCAGACATTACCGCTAGGAGCAGATTCCAGGGGTGTTCCCGAGTCTAAAACCTGTGCGATAGTTTCGACCGCTGTCCAGATGCCATTTTTTTGAATGTACACTGGCACCACTTCGTACTTAGAGGCATTTTCGTCGGCACATAGAGCGTTTGCGATCGCTCTTGCAGAACTAATGGAAACTTCGTGTTCTCCTGAGACACCACCAAACAGCAGTCCAACTGTGCGTTTTGTCATAGCACTATAAAGTTAATTAAAAATCCTCTAATAAAGAACCCAAGCGACTTAGTAACGGATCAGATTGATCAGCCTCTTTTTCCAATCCTGCTTTAGCCGTCCCATCTGAGTCTCTAGTCGCTTTTGCTGTGGATGCCTGTGCTGTTAAGCCAGACACATCCGTCGTACTAAAATTCGACAGCACCGTTTCTACACCAGCAACTTGCTGTTTTAAGTGTTCGAGTTGTTGATGAGAACGGTCATCGACTTGCTTGACCTGTTGGATTAAGGCCGTCAATTGATCATCAAGTTGGTCAGAGGATTCTTCAGTAGATATAACTTGCTCTAATTTCCCAAGCTGCTGTTGTAACTGGGTCAATTGTTCAGTTGTATTAGAGTCTATTTCCTCAATTCGTTGAGTCAGATCACTTAGCTGATTATTGACTTGGCTAGGACTCTGAACCGATAACGCCTGTACCACTTCAGTTAATTGCTGCTGCAGTTGGGTTAGCTTGTCTTCAAGATTTCCAACACCGGTTGTTTCCTCGGTTGTTTCTTTGGTTGTTTCCTGGGAGGATTTCTTTTCCTCAGAGGACTCTGGTTTCAACAGAAACTCTTGGAGAGCTTGCTTGCACAACATGCTAAAGCTAGGATACTGACCCTTAGCTAGTTCTTTCTCCACTACCTTTAGTAGGGCTTGATCCTCCCGGTTAGCGGTAAATGCTACTGTTTTATTTACTTTTTTTGCTATAGGTGCCATGGTAATTATGCCTATAATCTTATCGGATAATTACAATACAATTTATCTACAAGTTATCGAGATGCTGACTGCTTCTGCACCTCTCCATAAATGTATTGTCCCAAAGCATTCGCTTTTCGAGAGGGTTGAGCTAAGTAACCCTTGAGTCTAGCTTCTTTGAAGATAAGTTGAAGATCATTCCAGAAGAATTGTCCACCACCACCCGTCACCACTACGTCTGTGGTGCGTTCTGGTAGCCAAGCGAGCAAACGATCAGACAGTTCACGGGCAAAACTTTTGCGCAAACTCGGTATAATTTCGTCGAGGTCTGTGGGCTGAGCAGCACCTTTAGGACGATAGAAGCGCTCTCCTTCTGGACGATTAACCGCTTTGATTAATAGCAAAGATTGACTGTCAGCTCCCTGAATTTGGGCAGCTAATTGATCATAGAACTCATTCATGGCAAATGCTTCACTCTGAGATGCTCCTCGGGCAAATCGGAACGAATCTGCCATGATAAAGTCAGTGGTTTGGTGGCCAATATCCACAACGGCGACGGAACGGTCATGTAATCCGCCATCGGATGGATCGTTTTCCTGAACTTCAACCCAGATCAAACTACCATAGCCCTCTGGTATCACCCAAACTTTTTTAATCGTAATCGACACTGGTTCCCCTCTGTAGTACATGACATGAGGTGAAGCCAGGATACCAATTAATTCCTCTTTTTCACGCTCAAACTGCTCTTGGGAATGGTAGGGCAATCCCATGATAATTGCCAAGTCACCTTGAAGCTCGAAATGTCCTACGCAGGCAAAGACTTTTATCAAGGCATCTTCTACTTTCGATTGACCAACACCCAAGTTAGCTCCGAAGTCAGCAGCTAGTTGTCCAATGGCGTATCCTTTGCCTTGATACTCGAGCCAAATATCTAATAGAGGGTCACCCAGTCGAGCTTCAAACCCACCCCGACGCACTTGCTCAACGGTGAGATGGGCAACGTTGGCAGGAATTAGCACTACACCATCGGGGTAACGGCTGATACAAGCTTTAGTAGAGGTGCGACCTAAGTCAATGCTGAGAATAGGAACTTTGTTCACGAGGGTAGCAAGCTGTTTAGCAGTCATTCGTAGTATATAGCAGTTTGTTTAACTCAACTCACAAAAAATAGTCCGATGTTTGGAAGCCCCGTCTAGGCAAGAGCGGGGTGCGGACAATGATCAGGCTGTTTGCGATCGCTCTGGCACCAATGGCCAAAAATCAGTATACTAGGTCGGTTATAGACGCAGGTTCACTCAAGTCTGTCGGACACCTAAGATTACCAAAAAATTTGGGTTTAAAGCCCCGTCCTTATGGGAGTGTCAAAACCAATTTCCAATTACTAGATAAGGTGCCCAATAGGCGGGGCGAGCATATTGTCCTCCTGCTTCCAGTAAAGCGATTTGAGCAGCACGAAGCGCTTGGGCTTTGTTTAAGTTTGATTGTCGCAAACCCTGGTCAAATTGGGCAGCAATTTGGGCAGTAATTTGATCATTAATGAACCAAAGCGAGGCTAAAGCACTTCTGGCTCCTGCTTGAACAGCTACACCGGCTAAACCTAATGCTGCTCGGTCATCACCAGTGGCGGTTCGACAGGCAGTCAGGGATAGTAACTCCACTGGTTCAGTAGTACTAGCTACACTGCGAATTACCCGATCTAATTCATCAATGGTGAGTTGATTATTTTCCCCAGTGACTAGGAAAGTATCTTCGGGTTCAGTGCCGAATTCACCATGAGTAGCTATGTGAATAATCGGGTAAACCGTTGTGCCTAATTCTTGTTGTAGGCGATCGCGGGGAAATTCCTCATCTAGTAGCTGTTTGCTCTCTGGTATGGTTTGTGTCACTGCCTTAACTTCTCTGGAGACATTGCTCAAGGCTTCAAATTCACGACATCTCGACTGGCAGTTAGGATATCGCTACGGATTGTTTCGAGAGTAGCGATCGCGTTTTCATAGGCTCCAATTGCCTCAGTTACTTTCCCCTGCTCCTTAAAAATCCGTGCTGTTTGCCACTCCCACAAGTACAGACTATCCTTTGCCAGCAAGTTTTGCTCAGCTGCTAGTCTAGCCTGTTGGCTTAACTCTAGGGCTTTGGTATACTGGTCACGACACTCATAGATATGACCCAGTTCCCCTAGGGCAAAGGATTGGGAGCGGTGGTCATTAATACGTTGCGCTATTTTTACGGCTTGGGTCAGGAGTGCAATAGCCTGGGGTTCTAGTTTGGGCTGATAGCATCGCATCCAGGGACTGGTTTCATGAGCCGGAGCAATCGGTTGCAAAAGGTTAGCTAACTCAATGGCAGCATAAACCTTATCCTGGGAATCTGGTAGACTTTCCAACAGGGAGTAGGCTTTTTGCCATTCTTTTTGCCATTCCGTAACACTAGCGCTATATTTATCAAGGCGGTAATACAAGGGAATCTCATTAAGCCTTGCCCGGATTTGACCGGATTGGTCGTTTTGAGTAATAGCTAGGTCGAGGCTTTTCTGAAAATACTTTAGTGCTTCGCTATCGTTATTCTTAGCTTTTTCTGCGAGTGCCGAAGCCTTTTTTGTGTACTCGATTTTTTCAGCAGAATTTGCCCGACGATAGCTGAGCTGAGCTTTGCTACTGTAGGCATTACCTAAACTATTCAGGGCTGAGGATTGATAGGCAAGGTGGTCAATGTCTTCTGCAATAGTTAAGCTCTCTTTGAGATAGTTAATCCCTAGATCGTACTTACCCCTGAGGCGATAAGCATCCCCTAAACTCCCCAGAGCCGCAGCAACTCCAAGTTGGTCTTTATGGGTGCGAGCCAGTTGTAAAGCACTTTCTGGCACACAGGGTTTATCTTGGGGATTATCATAATTAATGGTACCACATAATAATGCGATCGCTTTTTGATTTTGCCCCAATTTACTATAAGCTTGAGCCAGTTCGGTAAGCATCCGCCCTACCTGTTGTAAATCCCCCAGTTGCTGATAATTAGTGATGACTTGTTCCCAGTAGTTAATGGCTTGGTCGATTTGACCAATTTGCTGATAAGCTCTCGCTAGGTTTTCTAGAACAATAGTTTGGTTAGGGCGGTTGTTGGTTTGTTGATAAGTAGTCAGCGCAGTTTGCCAATACTCTATAGCGCTAGTAAAATTTCCCAGTTGGTAGTGTTCCACCCCTTGTTGGACAAGTTGGCTAGCATCAGGGGATTGAGCTGTGGCTGGGTTTCCCACTTGCAGTTGCCAGGTGGTATGGGGAATATCACCGAGCCACAGGCTAATGGTGAGGCTGGAGAGGAACAGAAGTCCTAGAACGGTTCGGACACTGGATTGGCGGCTCATGGGAGAATTCCAGTTGCAGATTTAAATGATAGCAAAGGGAGCAGGGAGTCTGAAGTCTGAAGTCAGAAGTCTGAAGTCGGGAGTCGGGAGTCGGGAGTCGGGAGTCGGGAGTCGGGAGTCGGGAGTCGGGGGTAGGTTTTTACATTTAGGGTCAAAGGGGGAGTGTGGGATTC
>NZ_JAAHIE010000729.1:0-3100 GCF_010671945.1 Moorena sp. SIO4E2 | reverse complement strand
TCTAACCACATTAATCTCTTATTTATGCGGTTAGTATAGGAATGGTATTTAGTGTAGCTATACAAAAAAAATATTAGAGTTTTTGCCTAATTATAAAAGCGATACAGCCTACTACCTACTTCCTACTCCCTACTCCCTACTCCCTGCTCCCTGCTCCCTGCTCCCTGCTCCCTGCTCCCTGCTCCCTATATCAACCTGTAAAACCATGAGATTCATCAGCCCAAAAACTGACTTTGCTTTCAAGAAAATCTTTGGCTCAGATCAGAGTAAAGATATTCTGATTTCCTTTCTCAATGCCATGATCTACTCTGGTAATTGCGTTATCGAGGATTTAGAAATTATTGATCCCTATAGCGCCGGGGATGTAGTAGATTTAAAAGACACTGTCTTGATGCAGTCGCTCATGGGGGAAACCCCCAAGACCGCGCTGCATCGCTATCTCGATGTTAAGGCAGTATTAGAGGATGGAACTACTGTCATCATTGAGATGCAACTCTGGAATGTGGAGGCTTTCGAGAAGCGAGTGGTGTATAACTTGTGCAAAACCTATGGAAATCAACTGAAATTGGGACAGGGATATTTCGATCTAAATCCGGTTATTGCTTTAACCATCACGGATTTTAAATTATTCCCCTCAACTGAGAAAGTAATTAGCTGTTTTTACTTTCAAGAAGAAGAAGACCACTTGCCTTATCAGGAAAATGAATTAAAGCTAGTGTTTGTGGAACTCCCCAAATTTACTAAGCAACTGGAAGAATTAGAAAGTGTGATAGATAAGTGGATCTTTTTTATCAAAGAAGCACCCAACTTAGAAATCATTCCTGACAAGCTCAGAGAAATACCACAGCTAGAACAAGCCTTAACTATAGCGAATCAAGCGGGGTTGAGTGTCTCAGAAGTGGAAAAACTCCGCAAACAGGAGATGGCCTTGGAGGACGCGCGAGGTGCATGGAGTTTCGCGAAAAGGGAAGGACGAGAAGAAGGTAGACTTGAAGAAAAACAGCAGATTGCTAAACAGATGAAGGCCGCTGGGTTACCCCTGAGTGATATTGCTCAATATACGGGGTTGAGTATCGATGAAATTAATCAGTTGTCCTAACAGATTAAGAAAAAGTTCAAAAAAATACCAATTAACGTAGGGTGGGCAAAAACAGTTTGTTTTTACCCACCCTACAAGCTCCCGACTTCTGACTTCTGACTTCTGACTTCTGACTTCTGACTTCTGCTATATCATTCGTTTCAAGCGCACCATAAAAAAACCATCCATCTGGTCTCGATAGGGCACAACTTTCAGCCAACCTTCCGGTGTTGAAAACCCCTTAAGAAACGAAAGAGTAGGGGGTTCAATTTGCCACTGAGAATGATCTTCCATAAACCATTGTATTACCGCATCATTTTCTTGAGGATTTAAGGTACAGGTAGCATAAACTAAAACACCTCCGGGCTTGACCCAAGTTGCGGTATGCTCTAACAATTCTTTTTGCAAAACAGTAAGTTCCTGGACTTTTTCTGGAGTCATGCGCCAACGCAGATCAGGACGTCGGTGAAGGGTACCATTACCGGAACAGGGAGCATCTAATAACACAGCATTAGCGACGTTAGTAAATTCAGGGCAATCGCGACTATCACCAGTACTGATCTGAATCGATTGTAATTGTAACCGTTGGGCATTCTGTTGGACTTTTTTGAGGCGGGAAGCTGAGCGATCGCATGCCCAAATTTTGCCCTGATCTGCCATTAATTCTGCAATATGAGTTGTCTTGCCCCCTGGTGCAGCACAGGCATCAATCACCACATCACCAGGTTGAGGGTCCAACAGATAACTGACCAGCTGGGCACTACAATCTTGAACAGTCCACCAACCCTCCTTAAATCCTGGTAGCTCTTGAATCGCACCAACACCACCCACAACTCGCAGTGCTTGGGGGAGCTGAGCTGGGTTGCTGAAAATAGGGATAATCTCACCATTCCCCTCGTCCTGGTGGGAGACCAAGGTCGGTACCCGCTGAATAGCCAGTTCAGCAGATTGCATCCCTGCCTCCACTTCCTCAATGGACACCTTGAGGGGATTTATCCGTAAGTCAATAGTAGGAGATTGGTTAAACCATTGACACAGCTGTTCTGTTTCCTCTAGTCCCAGCTGTTGTAACCACAGCTCGATCATCCAATCTGGAAAACTGTGTAAAATGCCCAGACGCTCCATATCCCCTTCTGGCAACTCCAAAGGGTCAGGGGAATTGGCAGCTAAACGGGCATAGTTTCGTAGTAAACCATTAACCACCCCTGCCAGTCCTTTGAAGCCATTGTTCTTAGCTAGGTCAACGGTGGTATTGACCGCTGCTGAAGCAGGAATTCGGCCTTGATAGCGCAGCTGATATAGTCCAAGGTGAAGTATAGTGCGCAAATCTGGAGGTTGTTGATTAGCTTTCTTTTTGCCCAACTGGTCAAGTAGAGCATCCAGAGTGCGCTGTCGTCGGACACTACCATAAACTAATTCTGTCACTAAGCCCCGATCAGCACCAGTTAACTGAGCTGTTTGTAGCACTCGATTCAGGGCAATATCAGCAAAAGCACCCCGCCGATGAATATCCCGGAGAGCTAGGAATGCTAACTGGCGAGGATTTTGTTTATCAAAGGTTGATGATTTATCTTGGCTCACAAACTCTGTACTCCTCTGGGTCTTACCTGATCAGCTATCAGCTATCAGCTATCAGCTTTCAGCTTTGAGCTTTCAGCTTTCAGTTATCAGCTATCAGCTATCAGCTATCAGCTTTGAGCTTTCAGCTTTCAGCTTTGAGCTTTCAGCTTTGAGCTTTCAGCTTTGAGTTATCAGTTATCAGCTTTCAGCTATCAGCTTTGAGCTTTCAGCTTTCAGCTTTGAGCTTTCAGCTTTGAGCTTTCAGCTTTGAGTTATCAGTTATCAGCTTTGAGTTATCAGCTTTCAGTCAAATACTGACCGCTGACGGCTGACCACTGACCGCTGACCGCTGACCGCTGACCGCTGACCGCTGACCGCTGACCGCTGACCGCTGACCGCTGACCGCTGACCGCTGACCGCTGACCGCTGACCGCTGACCGCTGACCGCTGACCGCTGACCGC
>NZ_JAAHIE010000728.1:0-3101 GCF_010671945.1 Moorena sp. SIO4E2 | reverse complement strand
TCCCCCATTTCCTGTTGCATCCTTACTCTTTGAACCTCGTGTCCAAGCCTGAATTCTGCTGTTATCTTGCAAGGTGACATTGCCATTAGGAGCGTTGATTTCGATAGTTCCACCCTGACCTGAACTGGTGGTCTTGGTCTTAATCGTACCCTTATTGGTCAGCAGTACATCCCCAGTCACATTGATCTCAATATCCCCGCCAATACCCGCTTTCTTTTCAGTTTTGGTAAAAATTCCTTCTTCTGTTTCCTTCCTTGGCTTTGGTTCACGCTTAGAGGTCACCAAGACCGAGCCAGCGTTAATAGTGATTTTTCCTCCGTTTCCGGCTTGTTTGGTAGTTTTGCTCAAGATGCCCTGGTCTTCAGCATCGTTCTCATGATTATCTTGATTGGCAAAAACCGAAACCTCAAGCCGGTCAGCAGTAAGGATAATCTCTCCACCATCACTGCCAACTGCTGCTGTTTTGGTAAATATTCCCTGGTCTTCGTCTTCTTCTACTTCTACTTCGTCCGGGTCTTCTCCTTCTAGTCCTTCTATATGTTTAGACGTGGATACAGAGATTAAGCCAGAGGTGATGGTAATTTTTCCGCCTGCTCCACCGTTTTCCTCAGTTATGGTAAAAATTCCTTGGTTTGGTTTACTTTCCCCGTCATTGTTAGTGGTTACGTTAACTGAGGAATCAGCAGTGATAATAATATCACCACCTTTGTGACCATTCCCTTGAGTTATGGTAAAAATTCCCTGGTCTTTATTAGAGGTTTCTACTTCCAAAGAGTCAGCAATAATCCTAATTTCGCCACCATCAACATTACCATCTTCTGGCACCAAGGTTTCTATAGCGCTATTATTAACTACAACATTCCCTTTCTTGACGCCATTGGGAAAATCTAAACCCAGCTTGTTACCATCTCTAGTTAATGCGACTTGTCCTGGTGCGCCCAATCCCGCTAACAGAATATTCCCACCTTGATTGGTGGATATCTTACTATCTTCGATAACATTAATCTCACCACCGAGCAACAACAGGTTATCAACCGCCAGCTTCTCTAACTTAGCTTGACTGGTAATATTACCGGGAATTTGATTAAAGAAAAACACATTAGGATTAACGGTTAGCAATGGCGAAGGCGGCTCTGGATTAGAAGCACTAAACGCTCCTTGATTGCCAAACCCAATCCCATCAGCAGTAGTGCCCACAAAGGAACCCGATACATCTAGCTTGGCATTCTCCCCAAACAAAATCCCCTTGGGATTAATCAAGAACAAATTTGCTCCACCATTGACACCCAAGGTTCCTAAAATATTGGAGGGATTCGCACCAGTTACCCGAGACAGAATATTTTCAATCCCAGCTGGATTAGCAAAATAAACCCTTTGTCCGTCTCCCACATTAAACTCTAGGAAACTGTGGAACAAATTGATATCTCGGATTGCTCCCCCTTTAATTAGATCAACAATTTTCCCATTTACCTCACCAGAGCCCAGGTCTAGCAAAGACCTTTCCCCCTGGGGCAAAGTGGCATCAGGAGTAATCTGAGCATTAGCTTGGTTTACTGAAAATGCGTACGCTCCACTAATGGCTAAGCATAGGGCTAAACCAAACTGACTGTTATAGCGTTTCAAGACATCTAATGCCATGGGATTGCTTCTGCTCCTGATCTATCTTTGGGAGGGTTAGTTTACTTAAGCTATCAGCTTTCAGCTTTCAGCTTGCGCATCGGCGCAGGTTAGGTGGGGTTTATTTTAAGCTGACAGCTAACGGCTGACGGCTGACAATTTATTTTTGATTAATAGTGGTTTGATGCCGTTATTGTGACAAGAACTACTATTATTACTCATGGAAATAATAACATAAATTATTATTATACCTATTCTGGCTAGCCATTGATGTAAATTTTTGTTAAATCAAGTTAGCCAGAGCTATAGAGATGGGTATCTAAGGGATAAGCAAGGGATATAGGGAGCCGAAATCAATTGTGATAATTTTTGTTCCCTCCCGATTCCCGATTCCCGATTCCCGATTCCCGATTCCCTTTGGTATACAGAGTCTGATCAAGTAATAAAATGTAAATAAACTTAAAAACTATTTATTCGAAGCTCTGGCTAAAAACTTGATATAAAATAAAAAATATGTTATTCAAAGAATCCAATGGGGTGTGTAATCCTGGTATGTTCTATAGCCAGGAAGATTGGGAAAGAAGCTTGACTAGATATCGTGAGTATATATGTTTAACTGTTTGGTAATAGGTTCCGGGCGCAGTGGCACTAGCATGGTAGCCGGTACACTCAGTGGTGCTGGGTATTTCATGGGAGACAGAATGATGTCATCTACAAGCATCAATAAAAAGGGCTACTTTGAGTCCAAGAATGTTGAGGCGATTAACGAAGATATATTAAGCAAAGTTGTCCCACCTCGACCAAGGGGAATGTTGGGAAATTTGTTTAAGGACCGACCGACTAGATACCAACGCTGGCTAGCTAGGGTGCCTGTAGGCAAAAGGATTGATTGTCCTGAGGAGATAGCCTCTAGAATAGAAACCTTAACTGAGCGACAGCCTTTTTGCTTCAAAGACCCTAGATTTTGTTACACATTGCCAGCTTGGAAACCGTTTCTCAAGGATACCGTATTTCTGTGCGTATTTCGGCACCCCGCAGCGACGGCATCAAGCATTATGAAGGTGCATAGTAAGCATAAATACTTATATAGTCTTTCTATGAATTTTGAGCGAGCGGTAGAAATCTGGACACTTATGTATCAACATATTATTCAAACTCACTCCAAGGAAGGCAAATGGTTATTTGTACACTACGACCAAGTGTTGTCAGATCAAGGACTTGACCGCATTGAAGAATTTATTGATGGCACAGTAGACCGTAGTTTTCCTGACAAAGCTTTAGCTAGTGTTGAGGCAAATCAGCCAATATCTTCCAAAGCTCGTGAAATTTATTCAGAGTTGTGTAGCCGAGCTAACTATCAAGAGGCTCAGTTATAGCGTTTATCATAGCTATGAGGTACAAATTATTTTTTGCCTCTTCCCTGCTCCCTGCTCCCTGCTCCCTGCTCCCTGCTCCCTAAAACCCAGAGATTTGTACCTGATCGT
>NZ_JAAHIE010000727.1:0-3117 GCF_010671945.1 Moorena sp. SIO4E2 | reverse complement strand
CGTGCGTTCCAGTTGGATTGCATTTAGAGTTTCTTCCCCCTTACTCCCCTGAGTTGCAACCAGCAGAACGTCTTTGGTCAATTTTGGATGAGCCGATTGCCAACCGGACCTTTGAGAAGATTGAAGAGTTGGAGCAGGTAATTTGCGCTCGCTGTTGTGTTTTACTCAAGCAGTGCGACTTTATTCGTGGTCTGACCCATTTTCATTGGTGGCAGGCAGCCAAGGCTTAACGATAACTATTTAACCGGATTTGATATGAGGATGAACATCGCCTGGGACTCAAACCTGTGGTTCGACGCATTTATGATCCAGTTGGTGACTGGCCAATTGCCCATGTCAAGTCGCTTGACCGTAGGTCACGCTTCGCGAACGCTCCAATTCAAAATTCAAAATTATTAAAAAATTACAATCAGTGGGGGCTTGTACCCGCCACTGATTGAAGACCACTGAAAAAATCAGTGGGGGCTTGTACCCGGAATTAATTAATTCAAAATTTGTTCAATTCTATATTTTTTATTTTTAATTTTTAATTTTTAATTCCCCTTTGGGGTCAATTGGAGATTTGAGTGGTTATGGTTGTATGCTTTTGCACACCCGTGTACGGTCGAAACTAAGGCGTGGATTCTGCCTTATGTCAATACTGAGCTATTTAATCGGGTTTTGGCAGAATTTGCTGCTGAATTTAATAATGGTGATGATAAACACATTGTTTTAGTTGTTGACCAAGCTGGATGGCATACCAGGGTAAGCGCAAGAAAAACGAACTCATAATATGCTAAGGGAAACAATGTGATAATAAAAATATCAAATGGTTAAAGGCTTCGATCAACCCACTAACTCAACCGCAACCAGTGGCCAATCCTTGCCAGTACAGCCTGCCCTAAATTGTGAACAGCAACAGCCGCAAATGCTCGAGCATTTTGATCACCTCAGTGATCCGCGAGGTAAACAAGGAGTGCTCCATCCATTTGTGAGCATTGTGATGATTGCACTGTTAGCTACCATCGGGGGCGCGACAGGGTGGGAAGATATCGAAACCTATGGGATCAGCCACCAGCATTGGTTGTCGAGCTTTTTACCATTGCCAAATGGGATGCCCTCAGCAGATACATACCGACGAGTGTTTGAGCAGATATCTCCGAGTGCATTGAGGCGACGTTTCAATAGTTGGTTGAGTAGTTTGGTGACAGATGCCCGGAGCACAGGTTATCCCCATTGATGGCAAACAACTCAAGAGTTCCTATGACCGCAACCAGTCAAAATCTGCATTGCATATGGTGAGTGCTTGGGCGAGTGAGCATAGGTTGTTTCTTGGGCAAGTTAAAGTTGAAGATAAGTAGTAGGACAAAAATAAACAGTACTATATGAATTTTTGTAAAGAAAAGTCAGCGATAGGCCTAACTGCACGCTCCGGGAAAGCCAAGTGCGCTTAAGTCCTATAGCTTGAGGATCGGAGGTGGAAAAATAAATCAAGTATAGATTGCCGACTCAAATCCAATGAGAATTAATCTTTTTTTAATTTTTGGATTCGGGCAATTGTGAGATGATTAGAGAAAGATTTGGAGTCGGCGCTCAATGTCATCTCCCCCTTTAAGAGTATTTTTAACTAAGGCTCAAGACATCACTTTATTTGAATTAAGTAAAGCTGACAAAATTCCCCAAAGAACAAGAGATAGGGCTTCAGCCCTGAGACTCTCATCTATGGGATGGAAAGTGAAAAAAATAGCGATTTATTTGAATTGTTCAATTCAAACAGTTAGAGAAATAATACATAGATGGGAAAAGAGGGGATTAACAGGATTGTGGGATGCTCCCCGGTCAGGAAGAAAAAAGAAATGGACGACAGAAGATTTAGCAATAATCGAGCAAAAATTAGAGACAGAGTCAAGAGCATATAGCAGTAATCAGCTTTGTAATTTTATAGAAAATGAAAAAAAAATTAATCTAAGTGAGCGTCATCTAAGAAGAATTCTAAAAAAAAACTATATAGATGGAAAAGAACGAGAAAATCTCTGAAAGGAAAGCAAAATAGTCAGCAAGTAGCCATCAATAAAAATGATTTAGAAATGCTGGAAATCTCAGCAGCAGTGGGAGAAATTTGTTTAAAATATTTAGATGAGTCCGGCTTTAGTTTATGGGCGGAAACCTTATACACTTGGATGAAAATTGGAACTCAAAAAAGAATTGAACAGGGTAAAAAAAAAGGAAAAAGATTAAATATATGTGGACTATTAGAAAGAGGAAAAAGTTTTGAATATGGATTAGCTTTCAAAAGTTTTAAAAGCGGTGCGACCCCGCGCTTTTTCAAAGCGCTAGGGAACGCGCACCAAGAGAGCGAAAGTTAGATCAAATTAATGAATTGGCAAGCAGTACAAGCAGAAGAAAGATTAAAGAAAACTGGAAAAATAACTAAGGTGCGCTTTCCGTTGGCGAATTAAATTCGCCACGGGTCGCACCTGTTGTTGTTCAAGACCAAGGTTCTATTCATACAAGTAAATTAACAAAATCTAATTATGATAAATGGGAGAGTCTTGGACTCTATATATTCTTATTACCTACTTATTCTCCTGAACTCAATCGAATTGAGAACGAGTGGCAACGACTGAAAGAAGATGAATTAGCTGGTCAAATGTTTGAGGATGAATACGAATTGGCCCTCGCTGTAATGGCAGGTATTCAGACGAGACAAAATCGGAATGGATTGGCGGTCAAAAGATTTAGATTTAATTAATTTTTTAGGTTTGATTTAAGAAATTGACTGGATAATTAATGACTCTCATCTGCTAACTATTCTGTCATTTTGCTTCGGTCTGCTTCTGGTTATATAGAAGTGATTTAATTTGTTTAATGGCCGGTTTTTTTAAAGATTTTTACGATTTTCAACTGCTCTAGGTCTTGCTTTTTTAAAATTGACATCAGGTCACGTAATGTTAGACTTATCGCTCCTTTACAAAAATTAATACAGTACAATTTATTTTTGTCCGACTACTTAAAACTAATGAAATTACAGCCATCCCAGCTTTACTAGAATTATTGGACATCTGTGGGTGCATCATTACTATCGATGCTATGGGTACTCAGCTACAGAAACGCCCATAGTATTCGTGCCAAAGGTGC
>NZ_JAAHIE010000726.1:0-3118 GCF_010671945.1 Moorena sp. SIO4E2 | reverse complement strand
CCGCCACCTACTAACTAAAAATAGAACTTTTTTGTATTGTTCCGGCGCGGAGGGTCATCCCGTGTCGTTAATAAAGCTTGCCGAGTATCCTAACCGTTGGGTGGAGTTGGCAAGAAGCCCACACGCTCACTCGTTCGCGGAGCGGCTCTGTAAGAGCAGAGTCAGTGTGGGAGTATGTCACCAAGGACACAACCTGCTGAACCAGCACCGACAATTATATAGTTATAGAGCATCTTAGATTTAGGCTCAAATGGAACTATTGGCTGATGTGAGTAGTTAAAATTAACATTGAGTCTGTGGCAAAAGTCAATTTTTGCTTTTTGCTATGTAGCTATAGTACCTATTACTCTCACCTGTTCCAAAAAAAATAACCCCTGAGTATCTTGCTGTGAGATCACAGCTCGACCAACTAAGGGGTATCGATGGCTGAATTGCGTAAGCTATTTACTACTATCCACAGCCGCTGTATGCTTACGCGTTTTCGGAAAGTTAACCTTAGGTATAAGTTGATAGTAAGACGAGTTGCTCAGAGGTCAGACAACTAGTATGTAGCCGGGAAACGCTTTTGAGCTGTGACACAAAAAAAATACCCCTGTCTTGCTCTTAGATCACAGACAGAGGAATTAAGGGGTATCGATGACTGAATTGCGTAAGCTATTTACTACTATCCACAGCGGCTGTATGCGTACGGGTTTTCGGAACGTTAACCAAAGAGTTAACCTTATGTATAACTTCAGGGTAAGGTTGCTCAGACATCAGACAACTAGTATGTAACCGGGAAAAGCCTTTGAGCTGTTCCAAAAAAAATACCCTCTGAGTGTCTTGCTGTTAGATCACAGCTCGACCAACTAAGGGGTATCGATGGCTGAATTGCGTAAGCTATTTACTACTATCCACAGCGGCTGTATGCGATCGCGTTTTCCCAACGTTAACCAAAGAGTTAACCAATGGTATAACTTCAGGGTAAGACGAGTTGGTCAGACCTCAGACAACTAGTATGTAGCCGGGAAAAGCTTTTGAGCTGTTACACAAAAAAAATACCCCTGTCTTGCTTTTAGATCACAGCTCGACCAACTAAGGGGTATCGATGGCTGAATTGCGTAAGCTATTTACTACTATCCACAGCGGCTGTATGCGATCGCGTTTTCGCAAAGTTAATCTTATAGTCAACCTGATGTATACCTTGATGGTTTAGCCGATGATGGGGGTTTGGGGCAAGCAAGAATCCCCAAGAATAGCACGGCCTGCACCCTCTGGGAGCGTCAATTTGCTACACTGCTGATCACGTATTGGTATTGCCTCCAAAATCAAAACCATGACAGCTACACCACTTGCATCCATACCCCTAAGTGCGATCGCTCAAAAAACCCGTCAAGCTGCACAGAAGTTAGCCGTTCTCTCAACAAAGGCTAAAAATGAAGCTATTGAGGCAATAGCCCAAGCCTTGGAAGCTGCAGCACCGGAAATCCTAGCGGCGAATGCTGCAGACTGCCAAGCGGCTGAGGCAGATAAAATTCCCAAACCCCTTTACAATCGCCTGAAGTTGAACGAAACGAAGCTCAAGGGGGCTATTCAGGGGGTGCGAGATGTGGGCAACCTTGGTGATCCTGTGGGCAATGTCCAAATTCATCGAGAACTGGATCAAGGACTAATCCTCAAACGAGTCACTTGTTCCTTAGGAGTTTTAGGGGTTATCTTTGAAGCTCGTCCCGATGCCTTAATTCAAATTACCTCTCTTGCGATTAAATCCGGTAATGGTGTTATCCTCAAAGGCGGTAAAGAAGCAATTCGCTCCTGTGAAACCCTAGTCAAAGCAATTCATAAAGGATTATCTACCACAGCAGTTGACCCAGCAACGGTACAGTTGTTAACCACTAGAGAAGAAATCAAAGAGCTGTTACAACTAGACAACTATGTGGATTTGATTATCCCCAGAGGGTCGAATGCTTTTGTTCGGTTTGTGCAGGAGAATACTCGTATCCCAGTACTTGGTCATGCTGATGGGATTTGCCACCTCTATATTGATGCAGCAGCTGACTTGGAAAAAGCGGTAACTATCACCGTTGATGCTAAAACGCAATATCCAGCGGTTTGTAATGCGATTGAAACCCTGCTGGTGCATTCAACAATTGCTCCTCGTTTCTTGCCCCTAGCAGCAGAAGCTTTGAAAAAGCGTAATGTAGAATTACGAGGGGATGAAGCTAGCCGTGAGATTATCCCAATCTCGGTAGCAACGGATGAGGATTGGTCTACAGAATACAGTGATTTAATTCTTTCTATCAAAGTAGTAGACTCTGTAGAAGAAGCGATTAACCATATCAATACTTATGGTTCCAGACATACGGATGCAATTGTTACTGAAGACCAGGAGGTAGCAGATAGCTTCGGAAATCAAGTGGATGCCGCTAATGTTTTCCACAACTGTTCTACTCGCTTTGCCGATGGTTTCCGTTATGGTTTTGGAGCAGAAGTAGGAATTAGCACTCAACAAATGCCCCCCCGTGGTCCAGTGGGGTTAGAGGGATTGGTGACTTACAAATACAAGGTTACAGGTAATGGTCACATTGCGGCTACTTATGTTGGTGAGAATGCTAAGCCCTTTACCCATCGGGATATCTAATATTCTTCCGTAAATTTATAATGCTTACGGAAACTAACAGGTTTTAAATTCCGAAAGTATTGTCCAGTAATGCTTTCAGTATAATTATACTGGCAGGCGCTCCTAGTAAGTGCTCAAGAGCGATATTTTTGGAATTTTGCAAGAGGTCTATTAAAAAAACCTCAGCGGGTAGCTGAGGGATTAGTCACGTTGCATCTACTATTTCTTAATCCTTGATTGGTCGATCTAGATCCGGAACAATTTAGAAATGGGTAAGCCAAATCAAACTAATAGATTGGTTGAGACAAGATTAAACAAAAAAAATCCCCAGCCGATAGCTGAGGGATGAGTCAGGGTGCATCTACTATTTCTTAATCCTTGATTGCTCTGTCTTGATCCGGAATAAATTAGAAATGGGTAAGCCAAATCAAACTAATAGATTGGTTGAGATAAAATTGAACAAAAAAAATCCCCAGCGGGTAGCTGAGGGATGAGTCAGGGTGCATCTACTATTTCTTA
>NZ_JAAHIE010000725.1:0-3125 GCF_010671945.1 Moorena sp. SIO4E2 | reverse complement strand
AGCACTGCACCACGTAGCCAAAATCGCACCAGGGGACAAAATTTTAATCCATGCTGCTGCAGGAGGCACGGGAATGGCGGCAGTACAAATTGCTCAGCAAGCTGGGGCTGAAGTTTTTGCTACTGCTAGTTCTCCGAAGTGGGAAGCTTTAAAAGCTATGGGAGTTAAACATATTATGAATTCCCGTACCTTAGAGTTTGCTGCTCAGATCATGGATAAAACACAAGGAAAGGGGGTAGATATTGTCCTTAACTCTCTGACCTCTGGAGAATTTATTGGCAAGACTGTATCAGTTGTAAGTCCTCAAGGTCGTTTTTTAGAAATTGCCAAGCGGGGAGTTTGGGAATCAACTGAGATGGCAACTCTCAGGTCAGATATCTCTTATTCAGTGGTTGATTTAGTTAAAGTATCTCAAGACCAACCTCAATTAATCAAGTCTCTGTTAGTAGAAATTATTGACAAGTTCAACAACGGCTTGCTAAAACCACCTCCCTTGACAGTCTTCTCTATGGAGGAAGTAGTCAGCGCCTTTCGTTATATGCAGCAAGCCAAACATATTGGCAAAATTATCGTTACTCAAAGCCAACAACCAACCGATACCGCCACTGAAATGCCGTTGAACTTCCCAGAAGACGGAACTTACTTGATTACTGGTGGTTTAGGAGGATTAGGCTTACTAGTTGCCCGTTGGATGGTAGAGAAAGGAGCCAAGCATTTAGTGTTAGTAGGACGGAGTAGTCCTAATCATGGTGTTGTCAAGAAATTAGCAGAGTTAGAACAAGCTGGAGCCTCTGTAGTAGTGGAAAAAGCTGATGTGTCTGAATTTGAATCTATGGGGAGGGTGTTGTCTAGGATCAATCAGTCAAGCTTGCCACTAAGGGGAGTCATTCATTCGGCAGGGATGTTATCTGATGGCGTCCTCCAAAACCAGAGTTGGTCTAGCTTTGAGAAAGTGATGGCTCCCAAAGTACAAGGAGCTTGGCATTTGCATCAATTAACCAAAAACCAGCCTTTGGACTTTTTTGTCCTGTTTTCTTCGGCGGCATCTCTTTTGGGTTCTCCCGGTCAGGGAAATCATGCTGCGGCTAATGCCTTTCTCGATAGTTTAGCCCATTATCGTCGAGGTCTGGGGTTGTCAGGATTGAGCATTCATTGGGGTGCGGTATCTCAAGTGGGAGCAGCAGCTGAGCGTGGTGCAGATGTGAAGGTACAGAAGCAGGGTATGGGTGCGATCTCTCCTGCTGGGGTGTTGGAGGCATTAGAGCGATTGATCAGTACTGAGGCGGTAGAAGTAGGAGTAGTACCGATCAACTGGTCACAATGGACTGCTAGAGTTTCTAATTGGCCATTTTTAGCTCAGTGGCAACAAAAGATTAAGACTTCGGAGGTATCTAAATCCGAATTTATTGACCAGTTAAAAGCCGCATTACCATCGGAGCAAAAAGAGCTATTAACCGCCCATGTGCGTAGTCAGGTGGCGAGAGTATTGGGGATAAGTTCGGCTCAATCGATTGGTTTAGAAGAAGGATTTTTTGATTTGGGGATGGATTCTCTGACCTCAGTAGAGTTGCGCAATCGCTTGCAAGGTAGTTTAAGCTGTTCAATTCCTTCAAGTTTAGCTTTTGATTATCCTACGGTAAGGGAATTGGTAGATTATTTAATTCAGCAAGTATTAGAGGGAGACAAAGGTGAAAATTACTATTTTACAAAATCCCTTAACAATAAAGAGCAGGAAAAAGAACAACAATTATTAGCAAAGACCCAAGATTTGTCCGAGGATCAATTAGAAGAAATAATCAACCAAAAATTAAATTCACTTATTAATGAAGGAGGTGTTTAATTAATGGGAAATTTATCAAATAAAATTCAAGAATTAACTCCCATACAACGTTCCTTTTTGGTAATTGAACAATTGCAATCTAAGCTGGACAAATATGAGCGTTCTAGCAAAGAACCAATCGCCATTATTGGGATGGGATGCCGTTTCCCTGGAGGAGCAGATAACCCGGCATCCTTCTGGAATCTCTTATCTCAAGGAATAGATGCCATTAGTGAAATTCCTTCTGAACGATGGAACATCGAGCAGTACTACGATCCTAACCCAGAAACCCCAGGGAAAATGTACACTCGTTATGGGGGGTTCGTCGGTCAACTACAAGAGTTTGACTCCCACTTCTTTAATATTGCTCCTATTGAAGCAATTTCCCTTGACCCTCAACAACGTCTACTCTTGGAAGTAAGTTGGGAAGCCCTTGAGCATGCAGCGATCGCTCCTCAACAACTAGCCAAAACTGAAACGGGGGTGTTTCTGGGCATTTTTAGTAATGACTATCTTCAACGTTTAACTAGTCGTGATCTTACAGAAATTGATGCCTATTTAGCCACAGGTAATGCCCACAGTACCGCTACTGGCAGACTTTCTCATTTTCTCGGACTAACTGGGCCTTCTTTAGCGGTGGATACGGCTTGTTCTTCTTCCTTAGTAAGCGTTCATTTAGCCTGTGCCAGTCTGCGTAACGGAGAATGCACTTTAGCTCTAGCAGGAGGGGTTAATCGGATTATTTCCCCAGAATATACCATCAATTTTTCCAGGGCGAGAATGCTTTCTCCTGATGGACGCTGCAAGACTTTTGACGCGGGGGCAGATGGTTTTGTTCGCAGTGAGGGCTGTGGGGTAGTGGTGCTCAAGCGATTTTCGGATGCAGTGGCAGATAGGGATAATATCTTGGCCGTAATTCGAGGAACGGCGATTAATCAGGATGGCCATACTAGTGGTTTAACGGTACCGAATGGTCCTTCTCAAGAGTCAGTAATCCGTCAAGCCTTAACAAATGGAGGAGTACAGCCAGAGCAAGTCAGCTATATAGAAGCCCATGGCACCGGGACATCTTTAGGAGATCCGATTGAGGTCACTGCTTTAGGGAATGTATTTCGAGAATCACACTCATCACAACAACCGATGATCATCGGTTCTGTCAAGACGAATATCGGACACCTGGAAGCAGCAGCGGGCATAGCGGGGTTAATCAAAGTAGTATTGCAGTTGCAACATCAACAGATTGCCCCCCATCTTCATTTTGATCAGCCCAATCCTTATATTAATTGGGAGCAATTACCTGTATTAG
>NZ_JAAHIE010000724.1:0-3146 GCF_010671945.1 Moorena sp. SIO4E2 | reverse complement strand
AATTGAATTTGACCAGGTGGAAGATGCATACAAAGCTCTCAAAGCGGGGCAAGTGCAGGCTTTAGTTTATGATTCACCAAGGTTACTTTACCAAACGTCACAAAACCGAGAATACCAGATTGTGGGTGAGTTGTTTGCTGAACAAGACTACGGCATAGTTTTGCCTCAAGGTAGTCATTATCGTGAGCCAATCAACCGAATTATTTTGCAATTACAGGAAGACGGAGAACTCACCAACCTAGAGCAAAAGTGGTTTCCTTCTAACCAGTAAGATTAGGTATGCTTAATCACGTACAATAGGGTCGATTGCATGCATAGTAATTGGTAATTGGCCATTGGTAATTGGTAATTGGTAAAGTGACACAAGAGATACAGCTTCAAATTGAAACAATTGATGAAAAATCCCTGCACCTAAGGACAGTCAAGGCTTTGGGACGAGCACACGCAACCACTCTTGGTCATTTTCCTGAAGGAGCTTTTGATCAACACGCACTCAGTCGTCAAATACTTGTGGCTCTTACTCCTGAAAAAAAGTGTACCGGTTATTTGTTATACCGGAAGGTGCGTAGACATAATATCATCGTTCTTGTTCATCTATGCATCGAGCCATCATGGCGTGGTAACGGTATTGCTAGAAAGCTAGTTAATTATCTAAGTCAGAATACTCAGGACTTTTACGGCATTAAACTCAAATGCCGTCGTGATTATGGATTAGAGAGAATGTGGTCTCACTTAGACTTTGTTCCTTTGGCTGAAAAACCCGGAAGGAGCAAGGATGGAAAACTACTTACCGTTTGGTGGCGCGATCACGACCATCCTACCCTATTTTCTACGGTTGCTACCCAAAAACTTGAGTCTAAATTATGTGCAGTCATTGATACCAGCGTGTTTTTTGACTTGCAAGGAGATGAAGCTAGGTCAAAGGCAGAATCTGACTCTCTACTAGCTGATTGGTTACAACCTGACTTGGAGTTATGTATAACTAATGAAATATTTAAGGTCATCAATACTATTGATGATACTAAACAAAGGAATAGTAAACGCCAGTTAGCCGATACCTTTACTCAACTCCCCTACAATCAGAAAGACTTTGAAACAGCTTGTCGGTCTCTAACCAAGGTTTTGTTATCAACTCAGGTAACTATCAATGAATCTCAACAGCGTCAGTTAGCTATAGCCATAGCTTCAGATGCACCATTTTTTTTGACTCGTAATTCGCAAATACTAGCGATCGCAGATGCTATCAATGAAGAATTTAACTTATCAATCCTTAGTCCTACTAGTTTAATTGTTAAGCTAGATTACCTTCACGAATATATTAACTATCAGCCTGTACGCTTAGCAGGCACAGGTATCACTAGACAAGTTGTTCATAAATTAGATCAGGTACCTTTCTTGAGTCAAAGGTTTTTGATTGCTGCTAAGGGAGAAAAACTTAGTGATTTTCAAGGAAGGCTGGGCTATATTATTGCTAATACCGATAAATTTAATTGTTATATTATTCTGCAGTCAAAAAATACTCCCAAAAACAATACTCCCCTAGCTTTAATTGCGTATCATACCGATAAAACTCATGAGTTAAAGGTGCCAATTTTTCGGGTTAGATCAGGTCATCTTGAAGAAACAATAGCGCGTTACTTAATTTTTTGGTTTATATCCCTGTCAGTAAGTAAAAATCTGCCATTTACACGAATTACTGAACCTTATTTGAATCAAACTATTCTTAGCGCTATTCAAGATGATGCTTTTTTTAAAGTTAAGGATGGTTATTTAAATGCCAATCTTGCGGTTGCGGTTACGGCGACAGAATTATCCGACTATCTCACTAATTTAGCTAATCTAAGTCCGGATTATAATTTTTGTCTAAAAATTGCTGAAACCCTCAAAACTGATAATTTAACCAAAGCGGTAAAAACAACTATAGACGTTGAACGCATACTGTGGCCAGCAAAAATTATTGATGCTGACCTTCCTACTATAATCATTCCTATTCAAGCAGAATGGGCAAAGGAATTATTCGATGAAGACTTAGCTAACCAGCTCCTATTGAGATCGGAAACTGATCTGGCGCTAAAACGTGAACTTGTCTATTATCGAAGCCATAGAGGTAATGGTGGCTTAAAACCAGGGGTTGTTGGTAGAATTATTTGGTATGTAAGCTATAATAAAAACTATTGTGGCACAGGACAGGTAAGAGCTTGCTCTAGACTTGATGAAGTAGTCGTCAACAAACCTAAAAATCTCCATCAACAGTTTCGCAGATTGGGTGTATATGAATTAGAAGATTTAATGAAGCTTACCAAAAATGATCCTAATAAAAAGCTGATGGCCCTTCGATTTAGTAATACTGAACTGTTTAAAAATCCTATAAATTTGGCTGAAATTAAAGAAATACTTGGTAAGCGTGTAACAGTTCAATCACCGTTGCGGATTGAACAGGAACAATTTACAATGATATATAGAGAAGGCACCCCAAATAAGTAGTGTTAACAATGCCCAATGTGTTGTTATTATCAATTCGTCCTAAATATGCTAGTCAATTATTCAATGGAACCAAAAAAATTGAACTTCGTCGGGTGCGTCCTCGATTAGAAGCAGGGGATATTGTTGTGGTTTATGTCTCCGCTCCAGATAAGGTTTTATCGGGTTTTTTTGAAGTGGAAGACGTTATTCAAGACCGCCCGGATAACCTTTGGTATAAAGTAAAAGACAATGCTGGGATAGAAAAAAAAGATTTTAATGAGTATTATGAGGAAGCCGCCGTCGGTTATGGGATCTGCTTAAAACTCATAGAACATTTTGAGCCACCAGTAACCTTACAAGATTTGAGAGCAAAATGGGCTAACTTTAGACCTCCACAATCTTATCATTACTTAACGACTAGGGAATTTGAGTATCTTAAGTCTATTGTAGAGGATAAAATGGAAATTAGGTCAGAGCATTATATCAATTAGCTAAATCTTTGCTAAGAATAGATTTGGTAATGGGTCATGGAGAATCGATAATGGATAATAGCAATGCAATAACCCATGAATGATAATCAATGACTAACTAACTAACAGTCTAGAATTTATCAAACATGTTCTAAAAAAAATTAGGTGGATAGTATGGTAGGGGATAAGAAAGCTGAATTGGTCAGTCTATTT
>NZ_JAAHIE010000723.1:0-3153 GCF_010671945.1 Moorena sp. SIO4E2 | reverse complement strand
CCTGGTGAGTACTTGAAGCTCCGGTAACGAGAACGTCTTTTGGGTTTGGGATACCCTGCTTCACCTTTAAAGAATTTTGAGAAGGCGGTATCCAACTGTCTTAGCATTTGTTGCAGGACAGTTGAGTGTATTTCTTTGTACCAAGGGCGTTCTTTTTTTAAAGTTGGAAGAGTAGAACTTTGAACCTCATAAACACTACGTCTAGGATTTTTCTGGCTTTTCTTCCAAGGATAACCAACAGAGGTTGACTTATTGACCGAGCAAGTCAACGGACACGCCTCTCCACGAGTCCTCAAGTCGCAGTAATTCCCCATTTTAGGTGACTTAACCTGCTCATAGGAATCATTCCTATCCCTTAACAGATAGTTGTACTGCGCTAACAGCATATCCAGCCACCGATTCATGACAGTCATCTGCTGAGAACTTGGAATGAGCTTGTAGACGTATCCGTATTGCATGGTATCGACCTCTTTGTCCGTGCTATCTTAATTGTAGATTATAGAATCGTAAAGTGACCAGGAAATGGCTAAAACAGAAACAAAAAAAATGGGAAGACCCTGTATTCACGGGGAACCCAAAAGAGCACATACCATTAGAGTGACGGATAAGGCATGGAACGGACTGAAGCGATTAGCTTCCGTTGCCGGTGTAAGTCTCTCCGAATATTTGGAAGCCTTGGGAAAAGCCGGTGTATTGCCTAGTTAACAGATTGTGGCTTACGCCACTTGAGAGGGGAAATTCATCCCCGACCTAAGAGGACTGGGTATTCTTTCCCCTCTCAAACTCTCCTATTTTCGATAACCGAGGTATCGACTTTAATTTGCCTTGAATTTCACCTTCAAGTCTCCCCTCCTGTATACCTTCGGCTTTTGCCTCCTGATAAACTTTGGTTTGCCGTAAATCACTTAAGCTAAACATGGCTTCGATCTCCGTGCGACTGAGTTTGGGTAACTTATACACCAGTATGGTCTCTATTAATTGTAGAAGTTCTCGCTTTTGTCGTTCATTCTCCACCTCCTCAGTGGTTCGTTGAATCAAGTCTTGAGCAAATGCAATGGCAGAATCTTCCTCAGTGACAATTAGCTGTACTGTGGAGATACCCACCGATGGTGCAGAGGTCTCGGCTAATTCATCGAGATAAATCCGAGATACCCTTGGAGAATCGAGTAATTCTCGATACCTAAAAGTAGCTCCTTTCTCCACATTGCGGCTAGGGTAAATCACCACACCACGCCAATCATTGCTGAGTTCGGTTTTGTATAAGTACAGAAAAATTTCACTAAAAAACCGGGAGTAAAATTGAGAGTCCCTCTGAAATTGGACTTCTACAAAATAAATTGGTTGTTGGGCTGTGGTGATTGTGGGCAGGAATACCCCATCAATTCTTGCATGCTAGTTGTTTGACTTCTACAGAAGCGAATTGATAAGCTTGTGCTTCTGTAGGGGAATGGTTAATTAATTCAAAAAAGATGCTGGGAAACGATTGAAACAGGCGATAAAATATGGTATCGGTTTTCACATTTAGTTCATTACTTAACTATAGAAATTCTACTACCTCATGGGTAGTAGAATTGCACTAACTAATTTGCTAGTAAATACCCCAATCATCAATAATTTTTTCTCTTTCAGAAACCGCCAATTGAGATAGATTTTTACCAAGAGCAGATTCCATTTCAGGGGAGAGAATTATGTGCTGATTTTGGTCAATAGCTATGTGCTTATCTACTTGCTCTTGGGTAAGAATACCCTGGCATACATAAGTTGATAGTATTTCGAGAACAACCTGAAATGCATTGTAAGGAATAGAAGTTAATTTAAACCCAGGAATATGAATATATTTACCCCCATTTTTATGGTGATATAGATAACGAATAGGATTATCATCTCGTTTGGCAGCATCTACCTCATCGATAGTTTTTCTACCAGGATAAACTTGAACCGCTTTTTTGAGCTTAATATTTTCCAATCCCTTAGCCCAAGGAATCCAGCGAGAAATATCCTGCTTAATTGTGCTCAACATTTCTGCTTCCGTTCTACCAGTTATTTTTTCCAAATTATCCAACCATTCCCTAGGAATAGTTTTCGGATTTTCGGCCAAGGGAATATCTAATTCTGCCTGGTTATATTCTCGACCAGAAAAAATTGCCAGATGATCGTATCCGACTTTAATTATTCCACCATATTGACCTCGAATGAGCATAGTACTAGAAAAACTTTTTTCGATTTCTGGAAACTGTTTTTTCAAGTCTGAGGAAATCTTGTATAGTCCATAAACTTTTAGCTTTACTAGATTTCCTTCGATATATTGCTCAAATTTTAGTTCTGGAATCGGAATGCCCAAACCCTTGGCATAACCAGCATTAACTATCGTATCGAAATAAAGTTGATTATTGTGATTTATCTTTAACTCGAAGTTTTGACTATTGATGGCAATATTACGTACTTCCTTATTGTAGTGAATGTCAACAAAATTTTCTCTAACAAGAAAATTAAACAGATTGATCATGTGACAAACATATTCGGCAATATTTAAGACAAATTGCCTAACTTTGACTGCACCAGCGATGTCCTGTTTGGCCGGATCGAAATTTCCAAGTAAGGGTTTGATGGCTTCTTGATCTAGTATCTTTACTAAGTCTTCTGGCTTGCCAAAAATAGCTTCATTATGAGAGTATTTTAAATGTTGCTGATAAATTTCAACCAAAGCAGCAGCAACATCTTTATAAGTTATCCCTGGGGGGGCGACAAGCAGCCTGTAACCCTTGATATATATTAAATTGAGCGAATTATGGTAAAAAAAGATAGGTCATAAATTGTCAATACGACCTATCAATTGAAAATGATACCCGAATTATATCAAAAACATCTAAAAAATCTACTTTCCGAATCTCAATTATTATTTTTTTACCTTATAATAATAATTATACAAGACACCAAAAATGTCAAACTTGAAAAAATCGCAGAATCACTACCTTTACCCATTAAAGTTAACTCACGACGTAAAAAACTACAGAGATTTTTGTCTTTGCCAGTATTCGAGGTTAAATATTTGTGGTTTCCAATTATTAAAAAATGGGTCAATCAAACATTTAGTGAAGAGCAAAAAATCTATTTAGCCATCGATAGAACTAATTGGAATGACAAAAATTTATA
>NZ_JAAHIE010000722.1:0-3154 GCF_010671945.1 Moorena sp. SIO4E2 | reverse complement strand
CCCTGAGGAATATTGGTTCGGAAAAAGCCGTTGAGCCTTTAATTGCTGCTCTTACAGATCAGGACTTGCTTGTCAGAAGTTACGCAGCAGAGGCCCTGGGGAATATTGGTTCGGAAAAAGGTGTTGAGCCTTTAATTGCTGCTCTTACAGATCTCGACTTGTTTGTCAGAAGGTACGCAGCAGTGGCTCTGGGGAAGATTGGTTCGGAAAAAGACCTTGAGCCTTTAATTGCTGCTCTTACAGATCAGGTCTCGTATGTCAGAAGCTACGCAGCAGAGGCTCTGGGGAATATTGGTTCGGAAAAAGCCGTTGAGCCTTTAATTGCTGCTCTTACAGATCTCGACTCGTATGTCAGATGGAACGCAGCAGTAGCCCTGGGGAATATTGGTTCGGAAAAAGCCGTTGAGCCTTTAATTGCTGCTCTTACAGATCTCGACTCGGATGTCAGAAGCTACGCAGCAGAGGCACTGGGGAAGATTGGTTCGGAAAAAGCCGTTGAGCCTTTAATTGCTGCTCTTACAGATCTCGACTCGTATGTCAGATGGAACGCAGCAGAGGCCCTGGGGAAGATTGGTTCGGAAAAAGCCGTTGAGCCTTTAATTGCTGCTCTTACAGATCTCGACTTGCTTGTCAGATGGAACGCAGCAGATTCTCTGGGGAAGATTGGTTCGGAAAAAGACCTTGAGCCTTTAATTGCTGCTCTTACAGATCTCGACTTGTTTGTCAGAAGGTACGCAGCAGTGGCTCTGGGGAAGATTGGTTCGGAAAAAGGTGTTGAGCCTTTAATTGCTGCTCTTACAGATCTCGACTTGTTTGTCAGAAGGTACGCAGCAGTGGCTCTGGGGAAGATTGGTTCGGAAAAAGGTGTTGAGCCTTTAATTGCTGCTCTTACAGATCTCGACTTGTTTGTCAGAAGGTACGCAGCAGTGGCTCTGGGGAAGATTGGTTCGGAAAAAGGTGTTGAGCCTTTAATTGCTGCTCTTACAGATCTCGACTTGTTTGTCAGAAGGTACGCAGCAGTGGCTCTGGGGAAGATTGGTTCGGAAAAAGCCGTTGAGCCTTTAATTGCTGCTCTGAGAGATTGGGATTCGTATGTCAGATGGAACGCAGCAGAGGCTCTGGGAAAATTCAAAAGCTCTGAAGTATTAAAACAGGTGCTTCAAAATTCTAGAATTGACATTTATGAAGCTGAATTATTTTCTCTTACAAGAAAGCTAGCTATTAAATTCAGTAATGACAAAGAACTTTTTAGCAAAGACCTGATAAATAAGAACGCTTTGATTCCAGTTTATCCTGAGCGAATTAAAACTTCTCCCCTAATTTATGTAAAACGCTTTTTTAATAAAAATAAATTAAATATAGCAATCCTAAATAGGTTGTGGTAATTTTCGGAATCAAAAAAGCTTCCTCTAAAACAACACAATAGATAACCTTAATTATAATTATAGTATACCTTAAAATCCCGACTCCCTACTCCCGACTCCCTACTCCCTTCCCTAAACAATCATGACTACCCTAACCCTTGATCTCCAATCAATTAACCTTACCGACGAGCAATTTTTCCAGCTTTGTCAAGACAACGATAATTTGAAATTTGAACGCAATGCTAATGGAGATTTAATTATTATGTCACCCACTGGCGGCAGCACAGGAAACCGTAATCTAGAAATAGGCTACCAACTTCAAGCCTGGAGCCGTCAAAACAAGTTGGGCATTGCTTTCGATTCTTCCACTGGTTTTAAACTCCCCAATGGTGCCGACCGTTCTCCCGATGCATCTTGGATACCATTACAACGCTGGAATAGTTTAACTCCTCAACAACAAGAGAAATTTTTGCCCCTGTGTCCTGATTTTGTGATTGAATTACGTTCTCCCAGTGATAGCTTGACAGCAATTCGCAAAAAAATGGAAGAATACCGAGACAATGGCACTCGTTTAGGTTGGTTAATTAATCGTAAAGAGCGACAAGTGGAAATTTATCGACCAAGTAAAGAGGTTGAAGTTTTAGAGTCTCCCACTACTGTATCGGGAGAAGAGGTTTTGCCTGGTTTTGTGCTGTATCTTGATTTAATTTGGTAAAGGGGTCTAAGCAGTCAGCGGTCAGTGGTCAGCGGTCAGTGGTCAGCGGTCAGCGGTCAGCTTATTTTATTCAAAAGCACCTCAAGTACAGTGGAACAGGCTTCTAGCCTGTGAAGTTAAGGCATAAGCTGAAAGCTGTTCGCGTAGCGCTTAAGCTGAAAGCTGAAAACTGATAGCTGATAGCTGATAGCTGATAGCTCAAAGCTGAAAACTGATAGCTGATAGCTGCCGAGTGTCAAAGATCAAAATCCTCTGGATTTATCCCTTTCGCTCTTAATTGTTCCAGCAATGATTGCATACGACTTCTTTCTTGCTCTAGAGCTTTCTCCGCTTGCTCTTTTAGTTCAATAGCTTGCTCTTTTAGTTCAACAATTTCCAAATAGCTCGCAAACCGCTCACCATTAGGATAATACAGTACCAATTCTGACTCTACTAACTCAAAGGTAATTCCTAAACAGGGACTAACCCAACCAAGCATCTGGGGGATAGGTTCTAAGGTTTCTCCTGAACGCAACCAGCCTTTTAGTTTTGTCCGATTTGGATCATAGAGATAGTACTCTTCTACCTCATGAGTTTGGTAAAACTTTAGTTTATCGTCTTCTAATTCCTTGATAGTGTTTGTGTGTGAGGCTATTTCAAAAACTACCTGGGGATTAATGTTATCTTCAACCCAGGTTTTGTAAGAACGCCGATGCCCTTTTGGTCTACCGATCACCACCATCACATCCGGTGCTTGGTTAATTTTTGGTTGTCCTTCTACTGGATACCACAACAAATCCCCGGCTACAAACACATTCGGGTCATCTTTAAATCGAAGGTCTAGGCCAGACTTAATGGTAGTAATTAGTTCAAATTGAAGGGTATTGTCCGCCAAAGGTTTGCCGTCACTTTCGGGATAAAAAATGTCATCAGTAGTTGGCTGTAGCTGCTGAACCATTGTAAAACCTTTACCTGAGTTGATAATGAAGAATAGGGAATAGGGAATTGGGAATTGGGAATCGGGAATTGGGAATCGGGAAAATGGAGCAACTCGTTCCAATTTATTGATTATAAACTCAGTGCATCTCCTACCTTA
>NZ_JAAHIE010000721.1:0-3154 GCF_010671945.1 Moorena sp. SIO4E2 | reverse complement strand
ACTGTTCCTTCCAACCTACACTAGTTAAGGTTTTAAACTTATAATTAGTCTCTGATGGTAGCACCAGAGTATTCATCACATTAATATAACGAGGTACCTCGTCATGGGGAACACTCTCAATCCAAATCAGTTGGTCTTTAATTCCCCACTCTGCCGCCTTTTCCATCAATATCGGCTTGAGGGGACCACGCCCTAGCAGCAGCCACTTCCACTGCATCCCAGATAACCCAGCTAGGGCTTGACCCAAAGTCAGTAATCCCTTCTCCTCTACAAACCGTCCCACAAATCCCACCACAAAATCATTGGGTTGAATTCCCAACTGCTGTTTTAACTCTGGCTGAGGTTGGGGAAGAAACAGGCTTTCATCTACTCCCAATTGGGGCATTACTTTAGCTGCTCCGTTATAACCATGTTGTCGCAGGATTTCTACCCCATCCTGATTCCCACAAATCAGTCCATCGGTATGGCCCAGGTTATACCCTTCCAACACAGACACTGGAAATTTTACCTGGTAGGGCAGGTTCCACCAAGTAAAAAATAGGTTTTTTGCCTTTAGTCCCAATAGCTTATTCAGGGTAATAAATTGAGCATAACCTAATGCTTTAGCTCCCTGTTCCACTTGAATAATATTGGGGCGAAACTGTTTCAATAAAGAGATAATATCTAGCCCAAATGTCAGCAGCCCCTGATTATTTTCACTAAAGTTAGACACTGGTACCACCCGAAATGAACCTTCCTCACGGGGTTGGGTTTCAATGATGCGATTTTGAACACCACCAGGACGCCAGCGCCGGGGAACCACCACAGTTACCTCAATGTTAGGTTCTAAGTGAGCGAGTGTTCGTAACTTCTCGCAGTTAAGGTCAACAATATAGGAGTGGCTAGCAACTAAGATTTTCATGGGTAATTTTTTGACAGTTAACGGTTGCTGGTTGAAGGTTGCTGGTTGAAGGTTGAAGGTTGAAGGTTGAAGGTTGCTGGTTGCTGGTTGCTGGTTGCTGGTTGAAGGTTGCTGGTTGCTGGTTGCTGGTTGCTGGTTGAAGGTTGAAGGTTGCTGGTTGCTGGTTGCTGGTTGAACGCGATCGCGTGGCCGAAAGGCCAAGGTTGGAGGTTGGAGGTTGTTCGCCCTTGGCGTTCCCGTAGTATCAATCAGCTTGGTTCATGTAGGATTAATCACAATGGTGAGAGATCTCAGTTAAACTTAGCTCTTGTACCAGTACCAAACTACCTACTTAAGACTAGTGAAAATATAGCAATTCTACGACTTGTGAGGTACAAATATCTGGGTTTTAGGGAGCAGGGACTGAGGCCGTAGGCCACGCTACGCGAACGGAGCAGGGACTTCGGAGCAGGTAAGAGAGAAGAGGCAAGAGCCAATAGTCAAACAATTATGTGTACCTCATGAGTCCTAGAAACGCTATAAATAGGTATTTTTAGTTCTTGTTACTTAAACTATACTTATAAATTTTGTTTTTAAAACAGGATTAAATTTTAATTATTATGACTTTAATATCAGCAATTATGACTATAGCGGTTTTAATTTGGTGAGGTACATTTTTTTTGTTTTAGTGAAGATAGAACAGTTAACAAGGAACAGGTAAGAGGGAAGAGGTAAAAAATATTGTGTACCTGATTAGGCTAGAAACCGCTAGACTAAATTTTAAATGGTTTAATTGAAGGGGCAAGATCATAATTAGGTTTATTTATTGGTAGGTTTAAGATTTAAACGCTCGCTTTAACTGGCAACCTTAAACCAACTAACCTTCAACCAACTAACCTTCAACCAACTAACCTTCAACCAACTAACCTTCAACCAACTAACCTTCAACCAACTAACCTTCAACCAACTAACCTTCAACCAACTAACCTTCAACCAACTAACCTTCAACCTTATAACCGTCTAGCCGACTATAAATTTGACCATCATCCCAGATAGATTTGATGCGTGTACCAAGTGCTTTTAAAAATCCCAACATGTAGAAACCAGCGCGGCTAATAATTTTGATCGGGGAACCACTTTTATTACAAGGAGGATTTCCTAAGACGTGGCAATCAAATAGACGACCAAACAGCCGTAGCTGTTGACTAAGGGTAAGGTTTTTCATTCCCATCAGGAAATGGTTGTGATAAAAGGTCAACTGATACTCAAGCGATCGCGTAGTAATATCATGACATCCCCCAGTTTCTTCCCCTAAATGGACTAAATAAGCATCTGGGTCATACCAAATTTGATAACCAGTGCGGCGAAATCGCAAACAAAAATCTGACTCCTCACGAACCGCACTCCCCCGGAACTGTTCATCAAAGTGCAGCCCGTACTTGGTAAAAATTTCCCGGCGGAAAGACATATTGCAGCCTCGGGCTGAGATCACCCGTTGGGGCTTCACGGTATGGACTAAGTCTATGTAATACCATGCAATCCCAGGGTCCATGGCCTCCTTAGGCAAGTCTTCAATGGTGTAAGAGGGAGTGGGGGAATCTGCTGCTGCTCCTTTCTCCGCTAGCTTCATCCGGTCAAATACTCGTCCTGCCACTGCCCCAATCTCTGGGGATTGTTCATAGTTACGAGCGTGAGCAGTTAAATACCCCGGTGGCATCTTGATATCATCATCAATAAACACAATAATCTCCCCGGATGCCCGCCTTACCCCATAATTTCTTGCCCCAGGTAAACTTGCCCAATCAACCCGGAACCAGCGAATCTTACCAGCATTAGCCAGCTGCTCTAAATAGGATTGAATCTCTGGTTTGTGGGTTCGAGTTTGATCAACAACCAGTACTTCAAAAGCAGGGTAGTCTTGCTTGAGGACATCTTCTAGGGTATCCCGCAAAGGGTCTTCCCGTCCGTAAGTAGGGATAATTACAGAAATCATTGTCGTTGTTTTGAGTACTTTGTCCTTAAGCATTTAACTGCTGATAATGCCGACAATCGATAATAGTTTAACTAACATGCTATCCTTGGACATCCGTGGTTTTATGGAAAGTTAGACAATTCTTAAGCTAAGAGGTAAAACCAATACAGCTTTCCCATGGCTGGTGAGGTACACCTGAGTCTTAGAAGATAGGGGTTTCATTGCTGAATCTGTACCTCACGGGAGCTAGAAACGCTGTCCCAGCATAGTACAGGGAACAGTTATCCGTGGAGACCGGTTCA
>NZ_JAAHIE010000720.1:0-3160 GCF_010671945.1 Moorena sp. SIO4E2 | reverse complement strand
GTTAAAGCAGTTTTCCTTTGAAGTAGTAACAGTTAACCGTAAAGGAGAAATAATCAAGCGAGAAAATAAACAAGCAAGTTATTTCACTCAAGATCTCGGGAATGGAGTAGACCTAGAGATGGTGTATATTCCAGCAGGACGCTTCTTAATGGGTTCCCCGAAAAGTGAGAAGGGGAGTAATGACAGTGAAAGACCTCAACACCAAGTAACCATTCAACCCTTCTTCCTAGGGAAATATCCGGTCACCCAGGCGCAATGGCGAGCTGTGGCCAAGCTTCCAAAAGTTAACCGGGACTTAAAGCCAGACCCCTCTCACTTTAAAGGAGACAATCGACCAGTAGAGCAAGTAAGCTGGGACGATGCGGTGGAATTTTGCGTACGCCTCTCTAAACATACAGGAACGGAATACAGATTACCGAGTGAAGCGGAATGGGAATACGCCTGTAGAGCAGGAACTACCACGCCATTCCATTATGGAGAGACCATAACCAGTACGTTAGCTAATTATCGTGCTTCCAATACTTATGCAGAGGAAGCAGAAGGGGAATATCGAGTAGAAACCACCGAAGTAGGATATTTTCCCCCCAATGGCTTTGGCTTATACGATATGCACGGCAATGTTTGGGAGTGGTGTGCGGATCCAACTCATGATAATTACAAAGGAGCTCCTAAAGATGGGAGTGTCTGGTTTAGCAACAATAATAATGATTATCAAATACGGGGCGGCTCATGGGACTTCAATCCTAGGGGCTGCCGTTCTGCCTCCCGCGACGACTATGACGCGCACGTGTACATCATCAGTATCGGTTTTCGCGTGGTTCGTGGTGTTGGGAGGAGCTAGCCCTTGGGCAAGTCAGAAGTCAGAAGTCAGAAGTCAAAAGTAAGCGATTACTTAACGTTTCGGAGTTTAGGAATTTCCTAATCTTACCTCGGTTTGCAATTCAATTAGGTACAAAATTCTGGGTTTTTAGGGAGCAGGGAGCAGGGAGCAGGGAGCAGGGAGCAGGTAAGAGGGAATAGGGATAAAATTCAGTGTACTTGATAGTTATGCAAAGCGCCGTAATGGGTAGTGCTGTACCAATAAAAAAAAATCGGTCAAGTTTTGGTTAACCCCAATCATTGACCGAATTCTATAGTGTAAGCCACCACAAGTACAGCGGAGCTCAACTCAAATTTAGATACTGTTGATCAACGAATACATTCGTCAGTGGTCAGTGGTCAGTGGTCAGCTTTGTGGCACAGGCTTCCAGCCTGTGACCTAACCCATAAGCTGATAACTGTTCGCGTAGCGTGCGCGTAGCGCATAAGCTGATAGCTGTTCGCGTAGCGTGCGCGTAGCGCTTAAGCTGATAGCTGTTCGCGTAGCGTGCGCGTAGCGCTTAAGCTAATAGCTGATAGCTTAAACATAACCGCCACAATTCCTAGCCGCCAGGGCGTCAAAACCCTGTCTTGATGCAGTCGCTCATGGGGGAAACCCCCAAGACCGCGCTGCATCGCTGGCAAAACCCTATCCTAGTCTACATAGAAATATCGAATCAAAAAGGTCATAACCTCACCAGGCTTTTCAGTAGGTTCTGGAGTGCTCCACTCGTCGGGATAAGCGTATTTCAGGCCATAGATGGCATTAATCGTATTCCGAACTTGTTCAGGAGAACCGATCAAAACGTACTTGACTTTCTTAGGTTTACGACCAGGGTTTTCAGGAGTCTGATTGTCATCGGAGTTAGGCGGAATGTTTTTAGTCATGATCAACAGTAGTTTTAAATGCTGTACATTATTAATATATAAATAAATTAATTAAATGTCAAGGGGTTTAGGATTTTTTTTTATTAGGAAAATTGAAAATAGCTATAATAGTAAATAGGGCATAAGTAAGATATTATTTTTGTAAGTGCGGGGATGGTATTCAGGGTGAATAATGTTAACAAAAAATTACCCAATTACAAAAGCAATTCCTTTTAATCCCTGCTTCCTACTCCCTACTCCCTGCTCCCTGCTCCCTATATCAACCTGTAAAACCATGAGATTCATCAGCCCAAAAACTGACTTTGCTTTCAAAAAAATCTTTGGCTCAGATCAGAGTAAAGATATTCTGATTTCCTTCCTCAATGCCATGATATACTCTGGTAATTCCGTCATCCAGGATTTAGAAATTATTGATCCCTATAGCGCCGGGGATGTAGTAGATTTAAAAGACACTTTTCTGGATGTTAAGGCAGTATTAGAAGATAAAACGACTGTCATCATTGAGATGCAACTCTGGAATGTGGAGGCTTTCGAGAAGCGAGTAGTTTATAACTTGTGCAAAACCTATGGGAATCAACTGAAATCGGGACAGGGGTATTTCGATTTAAATCCGGTTATTGCTTTAACTATCACAGATTTTAAGTTATTCCCCTCAAGCCAGAAAGTAATTAGCTGTTTTTACTTTCAAGAAGAAGAAGACCACTTGCCTTATCAGGAGAACGAATTAAAGTTGGTGTTTGTGGAACTACCCAAATTTACTAAGCAACTGGAAGAATTAGAAAGTGTGATAGATAAGTGGATATTTTTTATCAAAGAAGCGCCCAACTTAGAAATCATTCCTGACAAGCTCAGGGAAATACCACAGCTAGAACAAGCCTTAACCATAGCGAATCAAGCGGGGTTGAGTGTCTCAGAAGTGGAAAAACTCCGCAAACAGGAGATGGCCTTGGAGGACGCGCGACGTGCATGGAGTTTCGCGAAAAGGGAAGGACGAGAAGAAGGTAGACTAGAAGGCAGACTTGAAGGACGAGAAGAAGGAAGAATAGAAGGACGAGAACAAGGTAGACTTGAAGAAAAACAGCAGATTGTTAAACAGATGAAGGCCGCTGGGTTACCCCTGAATGATATTGCTCAATATACGGGGTTGACTATCGATGAAATTAATCAGTTGTCCTAACAGAGTAAGAAAACGTTAAAAAAAATACCAATTAAAGTAGGGTGGGCAAAGTAATATAATCATTAATACTCAACAAAACCAAACTGTTTTTGCCCACCCTACAAGCTCCCGACTTCTGACTTCTGCTATATCATTCGTTTCAAGCGCACCATAAAAAAACCATCCATCTGGTCTCGATAGGGCACAACTTTCAGCCAACCTTCCGGTGTTGAAAACCCCTTAAGAAACGAAAGAGTA